>JANLQY010000127.1:0-26524 GCA_031368105.1 Chitinophagaceae bacterium | reverse complement strand
ATCAAAATCTTCCAGCTTTACCTTTCCAAATTTTATCGGTAATTTGTCTTGCGCCCAAAGAATATGATGAGAAAATGCAAGGCACAAAATTAAAACAGAGAACTTTGCAGGATACTTCATAATTGTACATGGGTTTAGGTTTTGGTAAATACTGATAGCTAATATAGTATTTAAAAATAGTATGCTGCAAATAAATTATTGATTGAACAGAACAAAAAATACGACACTCATAAAAAATATTGCTGCACAGCTGGGCTTTGATCATTGCGGCATAGCAAAAGCAGGCAGGCTTGATGAAGATGCCCGTAGGCTGGAACAATGGCTCAGCAAAGGAATGCAGGGCAGCATGCACTACATGTCGAATTATTTCGACATGAGAGTTGATCCATCTAAACTGGTGCCCGGCGCAAAATCTGTAATTACTTTATTACTAAATTATTTTCCTGCACAGCAGCAACAGCAAGCTGTACCCCAAATTGCCAAATATGCTTACGGCAACGATTACCATGAAGTAATCAGGGAAAAATTAAAAGTGCTGATGCAATTAATAAAAGAACAGGTGGGTGAAATAAATGGCCGTGGCTTTGTTGACAGTGCTCCGGTATTAGAAAGGGCGTGGGCACAAAAAAGCGGCCTGGGCTGGGTGGGTAAAAATGGCAACCTGATTAATAAACAAAGCGGCAGCTTCTTTTTTATTGCCACACTCATTACCGATATGGAACTGAAATATGATGATGCCTACGCAAAAGATTATTGCGGCACCTGCACTAAATGTATTGACAGCTGCCCAACAGAAGCGATATTGCCAGACAAAGTGGTGGATGGCAGTAAATGTATCAGTTATTTTACCATCGAATTGAAGGATGCATTGATACCCGGCAGCATGAAAGGTAAATTTGATAACTGGATGTTTGGCTGCGATGTGTGCCAGGATGTATGCCCCTGGAACCGCTTCAGTAAGCCGACTGCAGAAATTAATTTTACTCCGCTGGCTGCCATTTTAAATTTCAGTAATAATGATTGGGAAGAACTGACCGAAGAAAATTTCAAACTTATTTTTAAAAACTCAGCATTAAAGCGAAGTAAGTTTGAGGGCATTAAACGCAACCTGAAATTTATCCGGGAATAAAATTATTTTTTTTGCAACATTTTCTGTAACCGTATCCCAAAAAATTTATAGTGCGCCTGCCCATACATACCTGATGCAGCCTGGGGTGTAAGACTGTAGTAAAATTCGGGGCCAATATAAAATGGCGATTTATTTTTTCCTGCAAGGTTGATTGATGCCCCAGCAGATAAACCCACCAGCGTTTTATTAAAGATCGTATTGTCCCGGTAATAATTTCCCTGTGTGTAATCAAACAACAGGGCATTGCTGTGAACCAGTCTTAAAAAATTTACTCCTGCAGTAAAATTTATCTGCCTGCCCTTGATGGCTGCAACCTGTGTTGAAAAAGAAACAGGCAGTATAATAAAATGATAAAAAGAAGTGTAACGGTTACTGCTGCCTGATTTGAATACTTCCCTGCTGCCTGAAGAAGAAGATTGTATGTTTGCCTTTTCGCCAGTTGCAATAGAGGTGGTAAATAGCTGGTACTGCAAACCTGCCCCCAGTGTAGTTTTTGCTGACAGTGAACGGGATATTTCAAAGCCTGCTGCAAATGAAAATCCGGGCTTTGTTGCTGAGGGGGAATAAGTGCCAGCTCCTGCATTACCAGGCACAGTTCCTGAACCACTGTTGTTGTAATCAGCAGCAGCAGTTGCATTAAGATATTTACTGCCAGTGGATGATCTGCCAAATGCTGTATAAAAACTTTTATTCCAAAATTGTTTTTTTGTTTTTTGTGGCGATGGTTGTATTGCTTTTGCTATGGCGGCATTTTCTTTTGTGGGTTCATTTTTCAATTGTTGTTCTGCAACTGTTTCTTTCGGCTCAATGATTTCTTTATTCTGTTGCTCTTCATTTGTAACAGCCAGTTCTGTTTTTACTGACTGATATTTTTCTGTCAGCACATTTTTATTTACTGTCGCCGGTTCTTCTGAAATAATTGCCTCTTCAATTTTTATTGTGGCAGTGCCTTTAGTTGTTCTTCTTATTTTATGTGAAGCAATTTTATTTCCATTCACCACAACAGTAGTTTGCTGTTGCTGTTTACTGCCGGCATTATTATTATTGGTTAAAGCAGTTGTGGCTGATTCTTGTTTTTTATTTGATTGTTGTAGCTGCAAGTTTTCTTCATTATTTACTTGCGCCAATTTTTTCTCTATTTTATTTTCTGCCTGCTTATTTAATGATGCAGTATGTTGTTTAAGATCGGCCAGCAATAAAGTACTTGCCAAAAAAGGAATCAGCAAAAAGGAGAAAATAAGATACTTTCTTTTACGCTCCTTTCCTTTGCCTACCTGTGCCTGCACATTTTGCCATACTGCTTCTGTTGGCTGCAATTGAAATGCATCCATCTCCTGCTGCATCTTTTTTTCAAATTCATTTTCCTGCATACTGCTGTTTTGACGATGATGAATATTTCTCCATCCACTCTATTAATAAATACCTGGCTCTTGCATACTGCGATTTGGAAGTACCTTCACTGATGCCGAGCATTTGTCCAATCTCCACATGGGTGTATCCTTCTATGGCGTACAAATTAAAAATGGTTTGAAAACCGGTTGGTAATTGCCGTATCAATTCAGCCAGTTGTTTCGCTTCTAAATTCACGTCCGGATTTTGACTGGATACCGGATGCAGCGGCATTTCGGCAAACGCCATTTCTGCCCGGTATTTTTTATTTCGCTTTAAATAATTAAGTGCTGTGTTTACCATAATCCTTCGTATCCATGCGCCAAGATCGCCGGTAAAATTGTATGTATTGATATGAAAAAAAACTTTTACAAAAGCTTCCTGCAATACATCTTCTGCATCCTGTATGGATTTGGCATAGCGGTAGCAAACCCCCAGCATGGCAGGTGCAAAATACTGATACAACTCTTGCTGTGCCAGCGCTTTTTGTTTAATGCAGTCTTTTACCAGTTGTTTTTGATCCATCGTACTGTCAATGGCTGACAACTATTTTTGGGAAACCGTTGCATGGTGATAAAAAGAAATGAATTACCTGCCTTCAGTAAAATGCTTTAATCCATTGAGTGCTGTTTCATAACCGGGGCCGGTTAGTTTGTCAATAAAGATGGCGTAAAATTTATCCCAGGGATACCAGTGCAAATGAGTGATGGCATTCCAGTCAATTCGTGTTTGTTGCTGCCCGGGTATTGCATAAAAATAAATTTGGTTACTGATGTCATTTTCTCCGGCAGTGGTTAATTTAAATGAGATACTGGCGGTATCGGTTTTTGTAATTTGCAGGTGTGTGATTTTGTTGTTGTAAGTAATATCACAGCTTGCATTTTCTCCAGTTGTAATATTTCCAAAACTAATTGTTGCCAGATTAGATGAAAAAGAGGGATGCCAGTTTTTCCAGTTTTTTAAATCAATTACCTGGGTATAAATTTTATCTTTTGCCACATTATCAATCACAACCGTTCTGCTCACTTTTGCTTTGGAAGGAATGAGTAATGACAATAAAGTAATGAAGATGAAAAGACCGGTAGCACCAATTAAAAAAGCTTTTAGTAAACGCATGTAATGAATTTAGAAAGATTGATATTGTAATCTATTTTGCAGATAAAAGATGCCAGCTGGTATACTGTAAAAGTGAGTGACACAAGGATGACGCTATGAAAATCTACCGTTAGTATCAAAATTATTCATGCATATTTCTTTTACTCCCATTTAAAAACTTTGATGGCTGCTGCATAAACAATTACACCCCACAACAACAAAATACCAATTTCACCTTTTACATCCCAAAGGCTTTGCCCTTCAAAAGCCACAGCCCTCATGGCGGTATTCAAATGCGTTAGTGGCAATGCTTTCGATATTGGCTGCAGCCATCTTGGAAATGCCTCTACCGAAAAAAATGTGCCGCCCAATAAAAACTGCGGCAGTGTAATCAGGTTGGCAAAAGGAGGTATGGTGCTTTCGCTTTTTGCCAGTCCGCTTACAATAAATCCAAAACCCATAAAAACTATGAGCCCGATAAAACTTAAAAATAACATATCCATCAGCGTTAAAAAACCATTTACCAATGTAAAGCCAAAAAGAAAACGGCCTGCTAAAATAATAACGATGGCGGTTAGCATTTGAAAAATTACCCTTGCCAACCCTTCACCCAAAACAATGTAAGTGCGGCTGATGGGTGTAGCAAAAAAACGTTTCAGCACCAGTGTATTTCGTAAACTAAAAAACATAAACGCCACGCCAAACACACCGGAGCTTAGCAAAGAAAATCCTAACTGACCGGGCAGGATAAAATCGATGGTAGAATACTCCCTTACTTTTTCCACATCTCTTTCATAAACAAAATCAGGCTTAGAATAAGTTGGTCTGCCGGCAAATTTATTATTGCTGATAGTGTTATTGATATTGGCAATGAGTGGCATTACCTGTGGCCACTGGTCGCTGCTGGCGGTAGTTGTATTGATTGAGTATTCATACGCCGGAACAGCGGTATTGGTTTTTGTGATATTTAAAATGCAGGCAATACGGCCTTTTACCAAGTTACTTCTTAATTCCTGTGTATCTGCAAACCGCACAATCCTGAGGCGCCTGCTTGCTTTGATGGAATCATATAACACATTGCTGGTATCACAATCTTTTGCAATGGCAATTTTATAAACCGGCACACCGCCATTGCCCCCTACAAAACCAAAAACCAAAATAAAAATAAATGGAAAAACAAAACTAAAAATAACAGCCGAAGGGCTGCGGAAAATTGCTTTAAGACTTGCTTTAGTAATGGCCAACATGGCTGTTAACTGACTGTAAGATGACATTAAATTTTTATTTTAAAGGAGCAAAGCTATTGTAAAAAAGATAAAAAAAAATTGAAATCCACGACAGGTGACGTATATTTGTTGACAAATGACGGGGTATGAAAAATAATCCAAAACAAAAAAAAGCAGCGCCTTATAAGCAAAGCATTGCAGTAAGCAAGCTGGAAGAACCAGAAGCAACATACAGCAGAAGTGTAAAAATTATCCCTTCGCTAAAAGAGTTTACTTATAAAGAGTTTAAAAAGATTTCGGATAATACTCCCTTTAGCCAGGCCGAATGGGCCGCTATGCTGCATGTAAGCGAACGCACCCTGCAGCGCTATGCAAAAAACAACGGCAGCTTTGCACCCATCAATGCAGAAAGAGCCATGCAGATTGATAAAGTAATTAAAAGAGGAAAAGAAGTTTTTGGAAGTACTGAAAAATTTTACAACTGGATAAAACGAAACCCTTACATGCTGGAAGGACAATTATCTCTTCAATCACTTACCAGTGCAATGGGTATAGAAATGGTTTTAACACAATTAGGAAGAATTGAACACGGCATATTAGCATGATAGTGTACCGGCTTGCAACTGCAGAATATAAAAATGACCTGACCGGCACCGGAGCAAAACTTTTTGGTGGCCGTTGGAATTCTACCGGGGTCACTGTTTTATATACTACTGAAAATATTTCACTGGCAGTTTTAGAGATATTGGCCAGGGCCGATAAATATACCATACCCGAAAATTACCACCTCATAAAAATAATGATACCGGATACTGCAGAACCGTTAAGTATTACAAAAAATAAATTAAAGAAAGGTTGGAAAGATGATGTGGGCTATACCCGTTTTATTGGTGATGAGTTTATTAAATCGAATGATGCATTACTGATGAAAGTTCCTTCGGCAGTGGTGGATGAAGAAAACAACTTTATCCTTAATACGCTACACAGCGATTTTAAAAAAGTAAAAATAACAAGTACTTTCCTTTTTCACTTTGATAAAAGGTTATTCCTCGACAATGAATAAAACCTACCTCCTGCTGGGAAGCAACATGGGCAACAGCCGCCAGCAATTAAACACCGCCATCAGGCATATAAAAAAAGATATTGGCAAACTAAGCCGCCAATCAAAACTATATGTTACTGCTGCCTGGGGCAATACCAGCCAGCCAGATTTTTTGAACCAGGTAATTGTGGTGGAAACAAAGCTCACCGCAGTAAAAACGATGGAAACTATTTTGGCAATTGAAAAAAAAATGGGCCGGGTAAGGACGGTAAAAAATGCTCCTCGTGTGATTGATATTGATATTTTATTTTTCAACAAAGCCATCATTGAAGAAAAAATATTGTCTGTTCCGCATCCGCAAATTCAGTTCCGCCGTTTTGTATTAATACCATTAAATGAATTGTCTCCCAACTTTAAGCATCCGGTTTTGCAACAAAACATCCACCAGTTACTAACAAATTGCAGCGACCCGTTGAATGTGAAAAAGTTTTGATTGTTCAACTGCTGATTACGCTTATTTTGCGCCCGGTAAATTATGAAGTACAATTTTGTAACAATAGAAGGGAACATCGGCGCAGGCAAAACTACATTGGCCCACATACTCAGCAAGCACTTTAATGCAAGGCTGATCCTGGAAGAATTTGCAGACAACCCCTTTCTTCCAAAATTTTATGAAAACCCTGGCCAGTACGCTTTTCCGGTGGAATTGTTTTTTATGGCAGAAAGGTATAAGCAGCTAAAAGATATGCTGCAGACAAAAGATATGTTTCAAACCATTACTGTGGCGGACTACCTGTTTACCAAATGCCTTTTGTTTGCCAAAGTAAATTTATCCAGCGAAGAGTTTCGGCTGTACCAAAAACTATTTGATATCATCAACCCACAAATACTGCAGCCCAATATTTTAATTTACCTGCACACACCGGTAAATAAATTAAAAGAAAATATCAAAAAAAGAAACCGGGCTTATGAGCAAAGTATCCCCAGCGATTACCTGTTTCAACTGCAGGAAACATACACCCAGTATATCAAGCAGCACAATATCAAAACGCTTTTTGTAGATGCCTCCAATGCTGATTTTTTAGACAATGAAGAACATGTAAAAACAATCCTGGATGCATTGGATAAAGAGTATGAGAATGGGCAGCATTATTTGACGTTGCCATAGCCCCTATCCCCTAAAGGGGGATAATACAAGCATATCAGAATAAGAAGCTTTTGCATTTAACACTGTGTACTTATAGATTTAAACGCTTATTAGTTTTTACCTTTGCCCAATCTTAAACTAATCAACTATTTTGAATAACTCTCCTTTAGCAGCTTTACGGATAACTGAATTCAGAAACTTTGTGGTTGGCCGTTTTGTTTTTATCATGGGGCTTCGTATGATGGGCACATTGGTGTCGTGGTGGATGTATGAATTAACGGGAGATGCTTTTTACATTGGCATGATTGGGTTGGCAGAAGCCATCCCTGCAGTTTGCTTTTCTTTATACGCCGGTTATGTAATTGACAAAAGTGAAAAAAGAAAATTGCTGCTTCGTACGGTATTGCTGTTTGGTATCTGTGCCATTGTTTTATTGGGTGCTTCTTCCAATTGGTTTCAGCAATCGTTTGGCGACAAACTTATCATCATTGCAATTTATACTATTATTTTTTTTACCGGTTGTATCCGTTCTTTTTCAGGGCCCAGTTTCAGTGCAATCATTGCTTCGCTGGTGCCGAGAGAGTTGTTGACGGTGGCATCCCAATTAAGTTCTACCAGTTGGTTAATTGCCAGTATTACCGGTCATGCCATGGCAGGCTTTTTAATTGCCTGGTTTCATGTTAGCGGAACATTCATTGTAATCATTGTCCTAATTTTTGCCGGTTTATTTTTCTTATCAAAACTCAAAGAAAAACCACCGGGCATTTCCAGTGAGAAAAAAACGCTGGAGGCGGTAAAGGAAGGATTGGATTATGTTTTTAAAACAAAAGAAGTATTGGCTGCTTTATCACTTGATTTGTTTGCCGTATTTTTTGGTGGGGCTGTTGCCATGGTGCCGGTGTATGCAAAAGATATTTTACATGCTGGCCCTATTGGCTTTGGCTGGCTGAATGCGGCTACTGATATAGGTTCTATCATCATGGTTGTTGGTCTTACTTTATCGCCTTTAAAAAAGAAACAGGGCATTAAATTGATGTTTGCAGTAGCCGGCTTCGGATTGTGCATCATTGTATTTGGCATTTCAAAATGGTACTGGCTGTCATTTACAGCATTGCTTTTTAGTGGGGTATTGGATGGTGTGAGTGTGGTGGTGAGAAGCAACATCATGCAACTAAAAACACCGGATGAATTGCGTGGCAGGGTAATGAGTGTTAACTCTATGTTCATCAATTCCTCCAACGAAATAGGGCAGTTTGAAAGTGGTGTGGCTGCAAAATTAATGGGGGTGGTTCCGTCGGTTGTCTTTGGCGGTTGTATGACGATTATGGTGGTGGTGGCTACTTGGTTTAAAGCTCCTTCGTTGAAAAAATTAGAGTATTAAGCTCTCCCTGAGATATTTCCCAGATAGAAATTTTTGCAATGTTATTTTAGAAGCCGTTTGAGTTAATTGAAATATTTATCAAGTTGCATAAACAAGATGCTCAAAGGTATGCCGATGAACGGATTGCGACGCAACGATGATGCTATAAAAAACTAAAGCTGGTATCAAAAATTAATAACTTAAACAGCTTGTTACTTTAGTGGCAAATATAATTTTGCTATTTATTCATCGCCATTAATTTTTCCAGCACATAATATACCGCCGGGCAGAAAGAAGAATTTTTTAAAGTAAGTGGCTGCCGCTTCAACAGCACATCTTCATTGGTGTATGGAAAACGTTCACAATCGGTGGGGCGTACTTCGTAGATGCTGCAATAATTGTCTTCGCCTAAAAAAGAACAGGGAGCTGCCCTCATTACATAATCGCCTTCTTGATCTACCCGTAAATAATTATTGATGAGATCGCCTTCTTTCATTTTTAAATGTTTGGCAATTCTTTTTATATCGGGTGTTTTAAACCTGGGCGAATAACCCTTGCAGCAGTTGCCGCATTGCAGGCAGTCAATTTTACTGAAGGCTTCTTCATGGAGCTCCGGCAGGGCTTTCAGTACGGTGTTCTTATCTGCCCGATGCAGGTAATTTTTGTATAATTTTTGACGGTCACCAGATTTTTTTTCCCAGGCTCTTAAAAGTTCTTCTTGCATTGTGGCTTTGCATGTTTGTGATTGATTGAAGGTACAACTGTTGACGGGATATCTGTCAATATCAAAGACCATTAAAGTAAGTTTGCAGCGCTCAATCCAAGGTCAGTAGGCAATCCATCCAAACTTGTTAAATTATTTTGCTGCACATATTCCTGCAATCCATCAGCACCTTTTTTTTCTGCCCATTCAAAATGTATTTCTCTTTCGCCGGTGTACTGGTACATTGGCACACCAAAGCCACAGGAGGTTTGCACTAGGTCGATATTGGCTACAATAATCTGCCTTGTGCTGGGATAGATAGTAAAGTGAGCGGCATACTTTTTCCATTCGGCGGTGCCTGGCAATACCGTAAAACCTTTGCCATACAGCCGCAGGATATTTGGTGTGGCTCCAAAAGAACAGAACATAATGGTGATACGGCCATTTTCTAAAGTATGTGCAGAGGTTTCATTACCGCTGCTGATGAGATCCATATAAGCTACCTGCTGCTGAGATAAAACTTTGAAACAATCCATTCCTTTAGGTGAAAGATTTACCCTGCCTGCTGCACTTATCGGCGCTGTGGCAACAAAAAAGAGATGCTGATTTTCGATGAACTCTTTGTGTGGCGGTTTGATGGAATCATGCAGCTTACCCATATCAATTGTTTTGAAAAATAAAGGTAAGGAGGAAAAAAATAGCGATGGCGGATTGCATGGCTTTTCGCCATTGTTGGTGTTATGAATTTAAAACTATAGGATTAGGTATTTTAATAGCAAAGCCTTAGCTGTATAGAGTTACTCCCTATTTACTTTTTTGCCTTGATGCAAAAAAGTAACAAAAAAAATCAAGGTTGCATAAAAAAGTCTAAAAATTTGAATGGCTGGCTAAAATGAAATTAAGCTCCAACTGTTGAATACGGCCAGGCTTTAGTGCGACTTACAGGCAAATAACAAAACCAAACATTTGTAACACCAATTTCATTTCTTAACGCCAACCATTCAAATTTTCTTAACGCCTTTTTTATGAGGCCGCCCTAAATGAAAGAACAGTTTTTCTATTTGCTTATTCTACCTAATCCTATAAAACTATGTTTTTATCCCGAACGCTCCTGTTGTGTGTTTTCATCTACAGGCGAAGCATTGTAATTGAAAACTGGATGTATTTGATTTACACTAAAAGTATAATGGCTTACACTTCGGTTGTTGGTTGACGAAGTTGCTCTATTTATCTGAGCAGTTTGCTTATTTGTTAATGCAGTTGCTCCATTTGTTAATGCAGTTGCTCCATTTATCAAAGCAGTTCGCTTATTTGTTAATGCAGTTGCTTACTTTGTTAATGCAGTTGCTTCATTTATCAGAGCAGTTCACTTATTTGTTAATGAAGTTGCTTCATTTGTTAATGCAGTTGATTTATTTGTTAATGCAGTTGATTGTTCTGTTAATGCAGTTGCTTGTTTTCATATTCTTTACTTTGAGTTTTTATTAATTGCCAGTGGGTGAGGATAGCGACCTGGGACAAGAACCCGCCGCTTTTGAAGCAGGGGCGTTAATAAAAAACAATTACTTAAAAAAGTTTCCTGAATAGCGGCGAGTGCCACGGCCATGCTGCAAAGCCAATGGTGGAAACTCGCCTGAGAATTTTTAATTTTATGAAAGGGAGACTCGGAGCGGAAGTAAGCTATTATTGTTTCACTATAGTTGCAGTTGCTGTCTTAATCCCATCTGTAAATTTTACAGTTAACGTCTTACAATCAAAATTTGTGATAGTTCCTTGCTTCCCATCAGTTGTAAATATATTTCCTGATACGCTCCATGTTCCCGGGTCAGGTAGATTAGGTGGAGAACAAGTCGTAGCACCTTCTGACCATGAGTATGTACTATCATTTTTTTAAATATATAGATTATCATTTACGCAAGCTGCTAATCCTGTATAGTCATCAACAACAGTGCTTGAAGGGGTGGATTGAAAAGTTCGTGCTATGATTTTGTATGTACCTGAAATATTTGTCATTGATATTTCACATCCAGTAGCACTCTTTTTGCAGCTACTAATTAATAAAAGACAACAACTAAGTATAGTAATTGAGAGAATCTTATTCATTTGGTGATTTTAAATTTAGTTAGGTTTAAAAAAATACATTTATTATTCATGGTCTAACAGGTATATAGTTACCTGTGCCACGAACTACGGCGGGGGCTGTAGTTTTAGTCCTGCAATGCAAAGCTACTTGCAATTTTATCAAACATGGGTTTAACAGTATCAAAAGCATATGAGAATGTAACCATTGTCAAGATGTAAGTCTTGCCATTTTTGAGAGTTACAAAATCATAATTATGCATTTCCAAATTGTTGCTTTCATTTTTGTGTGTCTCAATTAACCACTTAAATTTTATTCCGTTAAATGTTGTTGCCCCTGTGTCAATAAGTTTATAGTCTTTGGCATCAGGAAGATATTTTAGGAAATCCGCAAACGTCTTGTCTAAGCTTTTGTTTGGTGTCTTAATTGTATTAATATTAAAATTGTCTCTCGAAGTGTCTGCTTTACTAATTGGTGTCCTGTATGCAAGTAATATAATATCAGGATAGCTTTTGTTCATTCCGTATTTCCAACCCGTAGGAATGTCAATTGAAAAACGATTTATTGAGTCTTTATAATTCACAAATGATTGTCCATTTGCTTGGATTATAAAAGCTGTAAAAAGTACAAGTAAAAGATGTCGCATGTAAATATGAATTTTTATTCGGTTTGTTTTAGAAATTGATTTTTAGAACTGTTTGTAATTTCATTGGTTTTGTGAGTATAATAAAAGTTACAGGCAACTTAAATATATACGAAAGTTTATTCTAAAACTAATGCACACATCAAAGCCCAAACCGATTTAATCAATCTATTGTGCCGATAAAAGTTGCCCAATGGTATTGGGTACAAGAGTGTACTTCGTTCCTCAGTATAAACTTTGCAAGGATGCTGCTATAAAAAACTGAAGCTTGAAACAAAATAAAAAATCGGTTCTTTACTCCGTATTCGCCATCTTTCCCCTGCCCCTTTTTTACTCAACATATTTAAGTTAATTTGCCGCCTTATTATTAAAAACCTTGCATGAAAAATTTCAATTTTAAAACCCTTGTGCCGCACCTGGTAGCAGTGGCTATTTTTTTAACAGTAGCACTGATTTTTTGCAAGCCTGCGCTGGAAAGCGGTGTGGTACTGCAACAGAGTGATGTAACGGCGGTGGAGAGCATGCGCCACCAGAGCGATGTATATAAGCAACAGCATGGTGTGTTCCCTTTGTGGGCCAGCAGTATGTTTAGCGGTATGCCTGCATACAATATTGTTTTTGAAGGGCCGGTGTCGCCGTTTCAGTATATCAATAAAACTTTGCAGTTGTGGCTGCCCAAGCCTTTCAATTTTTTCTTTTTGTGCTGCATCAGCTTTTACTTTTTCTGTATGTGTGTACGCATACGGCCGTATGTAGCCATATTGGGCAGCCTTGCATTTGCGTATGCCACTTACAACCCGATACTGGTAGTGGCAGGCCACGATACTAAACTGCTGGCAATGGCGTATGCCCCGGCACTGCTGGGTTCTGTGCTGCTGCTGTTTGATAAAAAATATATTGCAGGCTTTATATCTACGGCGGTATTTACCACCATGCATGTAATGCAAAACCATCAGCAGATAACTTACTACCTGTTTTTAGTAATTGGTATCATGACCATTTTCTTTTTGGCAAAATGGGTAAAGGAAAAAGATTTTGCTCATATTGGCAAAGTGCTGCCGCTGGCAATTGGCGGGGCATTGTTTGGCGTTATGATCAATGCGGTGATATTATTTCCGGTGTATGATTATGGAAAATACAGCAAACGTGGCGGGCAGCTGGTAATGGAACCCAAGGCAGGTGATGCAAAAACAAGCAATAATAAAACAGCCGGCCTTTCGAGGGATTATGCTTTTCAATGGAGCAATGATAAGATTGAAAGTCTTAGTTTATTGTTTCCGGGAGTAAAAGGTTATGGATCTTATTTTTCAAAAAGAGATGAAGAGTATAATATTTTTCCAAAGCTTTCAGAAAATTCTCATGTAGTAAATTACCTGGAGGAAAAGTTGAACGTGCCGGAAGACCAGGCCAACAATATGGCGGCTAATTTATCGGGCAGGTTGTACTGGGGTGATAAGCCTTTCACCAGCGGCCCGGCTTATCTTGGCACAGTGGTATGCTGCCTGTTTGTGCTGGGCATGTTTTTTTTAGACAACAAACATAAATGGTGGATGCTTACTGCCAGCATAATGGGTATCATTTTGGCAATGGGTAAAAATTTTCCATTGATCAATAATTTTCTTTTTGATCATTTACCACTCTACAATAAATTCCGTACACCGGAGATGGCGCTGGTGATACCGCAGATACTCTTCCCGATGCTGAGTGTGATGACTGTGCAAAAGCTGGTGGATAGAGACTATACAGATGGCGAGAAGAAATTGAAATGGACTGCCATTACAATGGGAATTATTTTTGCTGTTGCCGGAGCATTGTATTTCAGCATGGATTACAGCAAAGAAAATAAAGAAAGAACAAGGGAAGTAAATAATGCATTTGCCAAACCAGACAGCTCACTGAATGGTAAGCTGCAGGTGATAAATGAAAAATACCAGGGACTTACAGATAATCAGGTGTATGAAGATTTTCTGTATCAAACAAAAGGTGATACCAAAGTGGCGAAAGACCTGCTGGGGGCTTTGCGTAAAGACAGGGAAGGATTTTTTGGAGCTGATATTTTAAAGGGATTACTGTTTGTACTGCTTACCCTCGCACTTGTTGGATTGTTTATTTATAAAAAGATAAACAGTGTGGTATTGCTTGTTGGATTGCCATTGCTGATACTGATAGACCTGCTGCCGATTGGTATGAAATACGTAAATGAAAAAAGTTTTGAAACAGAAGAAAAATATAAGTCCAATGAATTTTCTGAAAGCAATGCTGATAAAATGATACTGGCTGATAAAGATCCCAACTACCGGGTATTTGACATGACGGGTGGTGATCCGTTCCAGGATTCGAAGCCATCTTATTTTCATAAATCTATTGGTGGTTATCACCCGGCCAAGGTTGGTATTTATGATGACCTTGCTACATACCAGTTGAGTGGCCGTGTGAATCCTTCTGTATTAAATATGCTGAATGCAAAATACATTGTACAAAAATCGGCTGATGGTAAAACTGCCAATGCTATTCAAAACCCTGGTGCACTGGGTAATTGCTGGTTTGTGAAAGGAGTAAAATTTGTAAAAGGCCCGGTGGAAGAAATGAAAGCGCTGGATAATTTTGATCCAAAAGATACGGCTGTAGTAGATGACAGTTTTAAAAACATTGTTACCGGATTTGCTCCTGCAGACAGCAGCGCCAGCATCAAACAAACCAGTTTTGATAACATGAAAATAAAATATGAAAGCAACAGCAATGCTACTAATGTGGCGGTGTTCAGCGAAATATTTTATAAAGACTGGCAGGCAACCATTGATGGAAAAGAAGTGCCGGTTGCCAAAGCAAACTATGTATTAAGGGCATTGGTAATACCGGCTGGTAAGCACAGCATTGATTTTAAATTTGTGCCAAAAGTATTCAACATCAGTTATACCATTTCGTTGATCAGCAACTGGCTGTTGCTGGCACTGGTGTTACTGTTTGGTTTTTATTCATTGAAAAACAGCAGTAATAAAAAAGAGGTGAATGGCTAAGATTGGCGGAGATAAGCAGGCAGTTTTTTTATCGGGCAGTGATGCTTTGGCAATTGATATTAATGCCAAAGCGAATAAATTATTTTACCAGTTACAAAATTTTGATACTACAGGAATCAATACCACTAAGGAATACAAAGATTATTTTATCAATCACCACCTGGGGCCAAGGTTATTTTTTTCTTTGCAAAACAGTGCACATATAATTTATGATGCGGTAAAAAAATCGGGAAAACCAGTTAACGAAATCCAGTTTATTGATTACGGTGCCGGGCTGGGAACATTGTTTATGCTTGCAGGAATGATGGGCTTTAAAAAAAATGTGTACAATGATTACTTACCCGACTGGCAGCAAACAGCTCAATCTATTTGCGAAGCATTGCAGATAAAAATTGATGCCTGGGTTACCGGCGATATTGATGCAGTGATGCAACATGCAAAAGACAACTGCATACAATACGACATCATAGCATCAAGGAATGTGATAGAACATATTTATCAGCTGCAGGAATTTTATACTGCCGTCTTTAAACATAATCCGAATGCAGTTACCTACTCCACCACCACGGCTAATTATCACAACCCGGCGATGAACTTATATCATATTTATATTCATCAGCAAACAGAAAAAAAATATTACCGCCAGCAAAGAAGAGAGGAGATAAAAAAATTACAGCCTTCCATAGCAGAAGATCAGATAACAAAACTGATTGAGTTGACAAGGGGCAAAGGGCAACAGGATTTTACAGATGTGGTAAATAATTTTGTAAACAGCAAACCAGTTGCTGCAGACAGCAGCTTACGCAGCAACACCTGCGATTGTATAAATGGTGTATGGACCGAACACCTGCTGACAAAAAAAGAATATGCAGGCATCATTCAATCGGCAGGATTTAAAATGGAATACACTGCCGGTTATTGGGATACACATTATGCATCAGGATTAAAAAATATAATGGCTGGTATTTTTAATAAAATAATTTTACTGCTCGGCAAACAAAAAGGTATTGTATTATCTCCCTTTGTAAATGTAGTGGCTTATAATCGGGTTTAGAACGTTTAGAAGTTTATGATGTTTAGAGGAGTATAATACACTGCAACATTTAATTAAATATGGATGTAACAATCATCATAATAAATTACAAGTCTACCAAACTGGTGATGGATTGCATTGACAGTATCTATGAGCAAACCCATCAATACCAGTTTGAGATTATTTTAGTGGACAATGATTCCCAGGATGATTGTAAAGAACAGGTACTGGGGAAATATCCAGCGGTGCGATGGCTGCAAACAGGCTACAATGCCGGCTTTGCAAGAGCCAACAATGCGGCCATCAGCATTGCAAATGGAGAATATATTTTATTGCTGAATGCAGACACAATCATTTTAGAAAGTGCCATCGATAAAAGTATCAGTTTGATGAAAGCAACTCCGGATGCAGTTGGCTGTGGTGTACAATTATTGAATACCGATGGCAGCACACAGATCAGCGGTGCACATTTTATCAAAGGCGGATTGAATGCTTTATTGCCGCTACCCTATCTCGGCAGCCTGGTGCGGTATGCAGGTTATAAATTAAAATCTACCATACCAAGTGTACAGGATGTACAGCAAGACACAGCAGTGGACTGGGTGGTAGGTGCTTACATGATGGTAAAAAAAGAAGCGCTTAAAAAAAGCGGCCTGATGGATGAAGACTTTTTTATGTATTCAGAAGAAATAGAATGGTGTGCAAGATTGCGGAAACAGGGTAAGCTGATATTGTTTGCAGACCCAAAAGTGATACACTTGAAAGGCGGCACCAGCAGTGATTACTACAACACTGCTGAAAATGAAAATGGAGAAAATTTATGGAATAAAAAAGCAAGACAGATAATTGTATCCAACATGCTGCGGATACGAAAGCAGTATGGTGTGGGATATTTTTTACTGATCAATGGTCTCTATGTTTTTGATGTAGCGGTATTTTTCTTTTGCCTTTTATTATCTAAAATATTTACTGGCGGAAAAGGCAGGTACAGCTGGGGAATATTTTTTGGTTTCACCAGCAACATTTTTATTTTGCAGCGATATTTCATAAAAATACTTTTCAATCAAAAGCATTTTTATAAGGTATCCTGATACCATAATATCAATTATTTTTACACAAATTGTTTCAAATGCTGCAATGTAATATCTGTGGTGGGCCTGTTGCCACCATAGAGGTGAAAGAACAAATGATGGGGTTAAAGGAAAAATTCATTTACCAGCAATGCTCAGTTTGCGGCCATACTCACCTTGAACAAATACCTGCTGACCTGGGGAAATATTATGATACCAAAGCGTATTACAGTTTTAAAATCAATAACAGTGTTGCCGCATCTGGCGAAAAAAATATCAAGCTTTCGTTAAAAAAAATATTACTCCGGTTAGGAGTACAAAAAAGTTTCCTGTTTTCTTCAGCATTGAAAGCAGTTTTATCTATTAAAGGTATCAGCCGGCAATCTGCCATACTGGATTATGGATGTGGTGCAGGTCATTTTGTGGACGAATTAAACTCATTGGGTTTTACTCAAACAAAAGGCTACGATCCTTTTTTACCGGAGAATATAGTGCAGCATGGTGAGGTATATTTAAGCAATAATTTAGCTGCATTAAAAATAAAACAATGGGATGCAATTACACTGAACCATGTATTTGAACACGTGCAGGATCCGGTGCAGGTGCTTCAAAACCTCAGGGGACTTTTAAAAGAAAATGGAAAACTCATTTTACGGTTTCCAATTATTGATTCTTATGCTTTTGATAAATACCGGGAAAACTGGGTACAGTTTGATGCACCAAGGCATCTAAATCTTTTTACAAGAAAGAGTACAAATATAGCAGTGGAGAAAGCGGGGGGCTTTAGTATTGTAAGCATGTACGATGATTCATTTCACTTCCAGTTTACTGGCAGTGAATTGTATTTAAAAAACCTGTCGCTACATCCTGAAAATAACAACCGCAGGAAAAGATTTTTATCTTTAAGCACTTACCGGTATCATTTTTTAGCAAAAAAATTAAACAAACAAAACAAGGGCGATCAAATGACAATCATTCTTGAACGGACTTAAACTAAATAACATTTATATTTTTTTCGAATCAATCCATGCAATTATCCATCGTCATCATTAATTACAATACTTTTCAGCTTACCTGTAATTGTATTGCTTCTATCAAAGAAAAATTGGTAGAGGTAGACTATGAAATTATTTTGGTTGATAATGCTTCTGTTGAATGTAACCCTGATCTGTTTAAAGAGAAATTTCCCTTTATCAATTTGATTAAAAGCTCCACCAATACAGGCTTTACTGGCGGTAACAATTTAGGAATGGATGCTGCCACAGGTGATTATTTATTACTGCTGAACAGTGATACAGAACTCATCAACAATGCACCAAAAATTTGTCTTGATTATTTACAGCAGCACAAAGAAGTGGGCATGGTTAGCTGCCAGTTGCTGTATCCCGATGGAAGAGTGCAATACAACTGCCGCCGCTTCAGAACGATCAGTTGGGAATTGTTAGAGGTATTTCCTTTCTATAAATTATTACCAAAAGTAAAAAGGGAAGCACTGATGCTGCACCATTATTTCGATCACCAAAGCTTTGCTGATTGTGATTGGGTATGGGGGGCATACATGCTGTTTCCCAGATCTATTATTCAGCAGTTGCCAAAGAAAAAACTGTCCGATGATTTCTTCATGTATTGTGAAGACACTTTGTGGTGCTGGGACTTTAAACAACTGGGATACAAAATTCATTTTCTGCCGCAGGCAAAAGTGATGCACATTCATAAAGGCAGTGTAAGTAAAGACAAATGGATCAAGATACGTACTACCTCCATCAGTAACCATGCAACCTTCATGAAGAAATTTTACCCTGACCTCAGGTGGTACATTTTTGCTGCAGTTTATTTTATCAAACAATATGGAGCCTTGTGGTTTGGAAAAATTTTTAAACGTTGATTTCATTTTTTACACTTCAATACAACAGTTATCTTCTACCGGTAACATCACTTTGATGATTATACGCTTTTAATCAGCCCGATTCCTTTCTAAATTCCACATTCAGTTTATTCATTCCACGATACGGAGTAAACTTGCCTGCACCAGTTTGTAACTACCTCATTTACAGAAAGTTATTTTGTGGCACAATATGGGCAACTCTATTAATAAGAAAGTGATGACGAAAATAAAAAAAGAAAAGCGGCGATAGTTCTTTATCCAACAAAAAAAATTAAAAATATTATATAGGGTTTCTTCAGTGTTTTCAAGTTTAAAAAAGTCGTTTAGCATGGTCTGGATCACCATCTTAAACGACTTTCTTGGTTTTGAAAAACATCATTTTTTGCGTATCAGCTTCCAACATGCCATGGTATCCATTCTTCATCGCATACTTTAATAACTTTTTCAAAATGTTACTTTATCTAAAAACTACTGCAATCTATTCAAATACATTTGTACTTACCATGCAGGTTATCCTTCTAACAATATTCCTTTCCGCTCTATCACTGTAGCAGGGTGTCTACTAATTAGAAAAGAATTCCATTAAAAGGAATTTATCCTTCACTTTTATTTTACAAACGACTGATAATCATATATATAAATCATGGCACAGTGTAGGTAATATACATAGCAGAAAACAAACAAACAAAATTTAAAAATTAAAATCCCCCAAAAATGAAAACTTTTACAACTACAATCGCTCTGGTTATCCTGACTATAACCAGCTTTTCACAAAACATCTGTCCTTCATCATTTAAAAGAAATAATGGTAATGGTACTTGTAATTCACTTGGTGAATTACGCCTTAGTTTCTCTCCAAGCTGCCCTGTAAATATGCCAATAATAGATTCCGTTTTCACCGGTGGAATTAAAAACAATGTAAGCTTTGCTGCACCAGACAATGCACATTGCGGAAGCAGCAACGGTTACCTTAGCTATTGTGTAACATCAGGCAATATGCCACCTGCAAATGTTTGGACTATTTATTTTCATATAAATGGTGGAGGCGAATATAGCTGCACAGTAGAAAGTTCAAACTCCAATACCCTCTCTGTTAAATATCATTCTTTTGATGCGACAATAAATGACAATTCAGTTACCTGCAAATGGATCACAGAAGAAGAGATTAACAATGATCGTTTTGAATTAGAGCGTTCTTTCGATGGAACTAATTTTAGCATGGTGGCCATGGTTTTCGGTGTAGAAGAAAACAAAGGAATACAACAAACTTATAAATTCACTGATAAGTCTTCGCTGCTTGTAAACAAATATGTGGTTTACTACAGGTTAAGACAAATTGATAATGACGGCAAGTTTACGTACAGTAATATACTTGCAGTAAGGATGCGTTCAAACAACAGCAATACACTGGTATCATACCCTAACCCAGTTAGCAACTATTTAAAATTAACTGTGAACGCTGTTGAAAATGGAAACGCAGAAATAAGATTAACCAGCCTGACAGGACAAACTGTTGCTTCAAAACAAACTACTGTAAACAAAGGCTGGAACAATTTGCAAATTGAAAATTTAAATTCCTTATCAACAGGGTTATATGTAGCCCAGGTTTTAATAAATGGAACTATTATTGGCACTCAAAAAATTATAAAAAACTAAATTACCAAGCACAAATAATTAAATCAGAAGGTACTGTTTTAAAAAAATACAACTTCCTTTAATTATAGTTTCTTTCAACAATAAAAAAAGCCGTTTGATCTGGACTATCCAATCAAACGGCTTTTGTATTTATCACTTATTTATTAAACAGAGATAATAAAAATTAATTAGGAATTAAATTAATGGGTAAAATAATTTCCCACCTTCCGGTAGCGCCGGGGTACCTGAGATCTGTATCCAGTAAGTGGCTGTAACGTACACCAATACTGGCTGGAAGGGCATTCCATAATTTAGTATCGAAATAGATTTCGCTCCCCACACTGCGGTTAATGATCGTTGTGAGCACTCCATTTACTCTTGCCCTGGCATTTGTGTAATCATAAAATACATTAGTCCTGATGCGTTGAAAAAAAACAATATTTCCAAAGCCCCAATCGGGATAAAATAAAGGAAAATGATAGTTAACACCCAGCTTATACATACGTCTTGTATTCAAAGCTTCATATCCTCTTGAATAAGAAAACGTGTTGCTGAAAAAATCCGGTACCGTATCTCTTTTTTGAAAAGCGGCATTAAAAACCAAACTATGATTGGGAAACAACCCGGGAAAATAAAGTGAAGCAGCTGATACCAATTTCTTTCCCTTGTAAAATGTAAAAGCATCCCGGTAAGTAAATGAAATAGTTTGTGCCCACCGTGGGTTAATATGCTGCCTCGCCTGCCTGCTTTGATTGGTAAACGAAAAAAAAGCATTGCCATATTTTAGCGCCAGGTTATTGAAAACATCTTTTCCAATTCCGATATAGGGCACTTGCTCTATGTTATAGCCAATACCAAAATTCAAATACTTGAATGTTCGTCCATTAATAAAAGATAGTGGAATAGAAATTCCTCCACTGATTTTTGCTGAATTAAAATTGATGCCACTGGTTAAAGAAGTATCAATATTCCTGTTGGCGCTGTACTCTGCACCCAGCCTTAAATAGGGGAACCAGCCGGCAAACACTGCATTGTAGCCAATGGTATGGCTGAGTTCATTGCGGTTATAAATATAACTGATGCTGTTACTGAAACTGCTCAGAATATTGTCGCTATAAAATGTGTACCCATACTCCGGATCGGAAGCCACCGGTCTGGCACTATGAAAATTAAAAAGCTGGAATGACTTTTTATATTTTATCACTTCATTTTTTTTATTGCCCAATTGATACAATATCCCTGCACCGGTTCTTTGCAATGCAGCAGCAGCAGGAATATTATTCAAATTAGTTTGCTCACCAACCTCAATGGTCATCGATTTTAAAGTATTGATGTTTGATTTCACCAGTCTTGAGCCATCTGCTGTAAAGGCAGTAAATACCAATTCTCCTTTTGTATTTACTGCTGGTTGATAAACTGCATTCGCATTATTTGTAATTCGATACTGCTTCTTATCATTAAGATTTACTGCAAATATTCTGTCTGCAGGTTTACTAATTTTATCATTGCTGAAATTATCCGTCATACTAAAATAAAGCATATCATTTACTACCTGCGGATAACCCAGTACGCTAAAAGAAAATTCAGTAAGAGACTCTGTTGTTCCATTATCAAGGTTCACTTTTATCAATGCCATTTGTCCCTGCGGATTGCGGACAGCTGATACAGCGGTGCTGTTATTGATATATTTTGTTTGGGTAAAAAAATAATTATTTGGATTGGGCACTTCGCTGATAAGCTGTCCGGTAGCAGCATTCAGGCGGTGCAGGTAATTGCTGCCATCCGGATTTACATTCACTGCAATTACTTCTGTTCCATCCTTATTGATGTCTGGTGAAAAATATTTTGAATTGGTTGTAAGCTGTCTTTGTTCATTGGTATAAATATCCAGTAACTGTATCACACTGTAATTTCTGTTTGCCCAACCGGGATCTGATTGATAGGCTGCATATACCAGACTGCCATTTTTGTAAGAGAAATAATCATCCTTTACATAATCCTTCACCCTTATTTTTTGTTCTTTGCCATTGATTAAAAAATAAAATGAATTGAGTTCTTTGTAAGATTGTTTGGTAACAATAATGGTATCGTCATTTACAAACTGAGGAAAAAGATAATCCACCACATTATTCTTTTCAACAGCTGTAATGTAATTGAAACTGTCATCATTTTTTTGAACAGCAGGCAAAGTTTGTTCTTTAAAATATTGCAACGCATCTTCCCGGAAACGTTGATAGCTTTTACCAGAATATTTTTCAACAGCATTATTAAAAGAATAAAACAATCCTTTAAACCGAACAGCATCTCCAGTTACCTTTCTCCAGAAATTTTCCCCATATTTTTCATACCCATACGCTACCAATGGGTATCCTAATTCGTAATGATCAGGAGTATAATGCAACAGTGACCCACTACGCAGTTTCATCCATGAATAATTTTTCTTACCCAGCCACAATGACTTTAAGCCGTTATAAAACCAGGGCATTCTTCCACGGCCCTGTGCACTTACTAATGTTTCCTGCCATACTGCGTCTCCTTCAAAAAAATAATTTGGAATCGTCATTCCATTCGCCAGCAATTGTCCCTCCTGCCCCAGCAAAAAAGAAAATACTTTGGTAAGCCCATTATTAAAATTGCTGAACTGCTGCATGTGCCGGTCTTCGTGAATGATCAAATTATCATCCCAGCGCAGGCTGCCATTGGCAAAATTATTTTGCGGCGGCACCATATACAATTCACTCACCACTGGTGCCAAACGTACAAAGGCATTGGCTTCTGTAGTTTGATTGAGCAATACAATATTCCATTTTCGGATTTTATTGCCGATGCTGTACAGCGTTACACTATCCAATAAAGCCGCCACATTGCTGATGCGGTTTGCCTGGCTGTCAAGGCCTTTAGGAAAGATTACCCTTGAGTGGGCAGTATTTACCTGCATCCATTTTATTGAAGAGGGATTGCCTCCAAAATTTTGTGCTGTACTTAAAAAAGGCAGCACAAAAAATAACAGCAATAGTTTTGTTCTTGATTGATACATAAAATAAAGTTAAGCAATAGCGGAAAACATTATTGTCCTTCTTTGAAATGATTTAACAAGGAAAAAAGGAATCACACACAAATGGATCCTGCTATTACTTGATGATTTGCCTGCCCAACAGGCTGATGAAAGGTGCTAAACGATGGCCTGTAAAGGGAATTAATTTATTAAATAAAAACATCAGCTTACTTTTAATGGATAATTCGTAGTGGTTGTAAAACCCACTATTACAACTAACACTAAAGCCTGCCCCGGCATACAGATTTTCATACTCTTTTAAAGTCATCACCCTTTCCGACCAACTGCCTGAAATAGGATCACAGGTATTGGTAGGGTGGCTTAATGCGGCTGGTAATATTTTTTTTGAAAGATAATTATCAACTACGTTTTCAATATCAGCCTTAATTAGTCCTCTTGACAATGAAGCCAGCTTATCAATTACTTCTTCATCTAATGAACGAGCAGCAAAAGTTTGAATTATTTTTTTTCTGGTTGAAAAAAAGGAAGGCTCCGGCAACTCTCCAAAAAGCAGATCCTCATCAGGCGAACCTCCATACAATTCATCTTTTATTTGCACTCTTTTAAGTTCCTTTACTTTAAACCAATTGAAAGGATTGGAGGCTGTAGTAAAAACAGTTACCACCTGTGGGTTTATCTGCTGCAGTTTTTTAAAAAAATACTCCAGGTTGTAAATATGTTCAATTACATCTGAGCCTATTACCACATCTGGTTTTACAAAAGAAAAATAAGTATTTACAGTATCAATATCTCCTTCAATAAAACCATCGGCAGGTATCAGTAAAGCCACAGCCAATTCTTTTGAAGCATGTAAAAAATCAGGGGTTATATCATTTATATACACTTTGCCAAAGCCACAAAATTTTGCAAAAAAACCCAGCAAACCATTGCCTGCACCGTAATCCAGCAGGCAGGTATTTTCTTTTGCCTTACCGGAATGCTGCAATGCCAGCGAAAGTATATGAGCATAAATGCGGCAGTAATATTTTTTATGGCTGATGATATACTGCAGGTAGCTTTTGCAATAAGGTGCGATGGGAAGGCTTTCAATATCTACTGTCGCCAAATGGTTTTCAAAACCATTTATCAGCGCTTCATCAAAAGAATTGTAAGCTGGCATATACAAACATTAATAAGCTAACGCAACAGGAGAGAATTAAAATATAAGGCAGTTAGTATTAAGGAAATAAATTTTCTACTACCAACAGTACCTGATGAATAAAAAATCAGGGCTTCAAAAAATATTTTACCGCCAAAGTGTACCCCTTTAATCCAAGTCCGCTAATGACTCCCACACTTTTGCCAGACACATGCGATAGTTTTCGAAAATCTTCTCTTCCAAAAATATTTGAAATATGTACTTCTATCACAGGAGTAGTAATAGCTGCAATAGCATCTCCCAAGGCAACAGAAGTATGGGTGTAGCCGCCCGGATTTAAAATGATAGCATCAAAAGAATAGCCTACTCTTTGTATTTCATTTATCAACTCCCCTTCAACATTAGTTTGAAAGTAATGAAAACTAACTGTTGGAAATGCAGCTTTGAGGCTTTCAAAATAAGCATCAAACGACTGGTTGCCGTACACAGTTGTTTCCCGTTTACCAAGCAGGTTAAGGTTAGGTCCATTGATGATGGCTATTTTCATGCCCCTATCCCCTAAAAGGGTATTTAAAGTTTATAAATTTATTTCAGTCTGTAATATAACAAACACTTCAAACAATTATACTGCAAAGTTCCTAGGTTAGCTAACGAAGGAGTTATTCATCAGTGCGACAAAATCATCAAACAAATACCTGCTGTCATGCGGCCCCGGTGTTGCCTCCGGATGATACTGAACTGAAAAAGCAGGTTTATTTTTAATGCGGATGCCTTCTATCGAATCATCATTCAAGTTTACATGCGTTATTTCTACATTGGCTGAAGCCCTTACTGCATCAGGGTTTACACCGAAGCCATGATTTTGTGTAGTGATCTCACACTTACCGGTGATGATATTTTTTACCGGATGATTCAATCCCCTGTGGCCATGGTGCATTTTAAAAGTAGGAATATCATTTGCCAAAGCCAGCAACTGGTGGCCAAGACAAATTCCAAACAATGGTTTATCAGCAGCTAAAATTTGTTTCACTGTTTTAACGGCATAATCCATCGGAGCAGGGTCACCCGGGCCATTGCTGATAAAATAACCAGAAGGTTTAAATGACTGCAGCTCTTCAAAACTTGTTTTTGCGTTATGAACTTTTACATAAGCTCCTCTTTCAACGAGGCAGTTCAAAATATTTTTTTTGATACCGAAATCAAGCACGGCTACCCGTACACTGCTTTCAGGATTTCCTAAAACATAAGGTTCTGTAGTGGATACCACCGATGCCAATTCAAGCCCATCCATTGATGGCACATTGGCCAGTTCTTTTTTTAATTTTTCTATATCCAGTTCCTCAGAAGAAATAATACAGTTCATAGCGCCCTGCGTACGTACATGAGCCACCAATGCCCTGGTGTCCAAGCCATCTATCGCCACTACATTTTGTTTTTCAAAATAATCCTGCAATGATCCATCCGCCATCAAACGGGAAAACTGTTCTTCCAGGTTGCGGCCTATCACCCCTTTTACTTTTACGCCATTGCTCTCCACATCCGTTCCTTTTACACCATAGTTACCCACATGCACATTGTTCATGATCAGCATCTGACCATAATAACTTGGATCGGTAAATACTTCCTGGTAACCCGTCATACCGGTATTAAAACAGATTTCACCTGTGGCAGTCCCTATTTTGCCAAAAGATTTTCCGTACAATAAAGTGCCATCTTCTAATAATAAAATAGCGATATTTTTTTGAGTTGGAGTTGACATTTTTTATAAATAAGTTTTGCAAAGAAAACAATTCAATTGGTTATTCTACGAATAATTTCTCAACATTATAAATAATTAATCCGAAAAGCTATTTAAAATAAACGCTTCGTTTACTGTACCTCTGTTGGCAGGAAACAGTACTTACAGTATATATAAC
>JANLQY010000121.1:0-91196 GCA_031368105.1 Chitinophagaceae bacterium | reverse complement strand
GCTGTTTGAGTTAATTAAAATATTTATCCTATTGCATAATTAAAGTTGAAAAAAGGTATGCCGTACAAGGGAGTGACACAACGATGACGCCACAAAGAACTAAAGCTGGTATCAAAAATAATTAACTCAAACAGCTTCTTAGCTGCTGTACAATTTGCTTTTCGGAATAGGTCTATATGCTTAAATATTGAACATTGAGAATTAATTATTGAGAATTTCTCTTTTCAACTGCCAACCCTAAACCATCTAAACTTCTAAACCTCTAAACTAATTGTTACCTTTACCACCCCTGTCAATTTGGCTACGATTTTTTTTCAGCACCATATTTGACATGGCAAATTACCTAATTTAATAAATTTCACATATACCCAATAACACGGAATTTTATGGCAGGCTTTTTATCAAAAATATTTGGAGGCAATAAAAGTGAGAAAGACGTAAAAAAAATAACGCCTCAGGTAGCAACGATTAACGGATTTTTTTTCCAATACCAATCGCTTAGCAACGATGAGTTGCGTAATAAAACTCAGGAATTCCGCAGCCGGATACAGCAGCACCTCAGCGTTATTGACGAACAAATAAATAATAAAAAAGAAGAAGCAGAGGCTTTGCCTGTTGAAAGCATCAATGAAAAAGATGTGATTTATCAGCAGGTGGATGCCTTAAAAAAAGACAGGGATAAAGCGATTGAAGAAATTTTACTCCAGTTATTGCCCGAAGCATTTGCTACGGTAAAAGAAACTGCCCGCCGCTTTAAAGAAAATACCAGCCTCGAAAGTTCTGTTACAGAACTGGATAAAATATTAGCCGTAAAAAAAGACCATATCACCATCGAGGGCGATAAATCTGTTTATAGTAATTCCTGGAAAGCAGCAGGTGGAGATGTAACCTGGAATATGCTGCACTATGATGTGCAGTTGATTGGCGGAGCCGTTTTACACAGCGGTAAAATTTCTGAGATGGCTACGGGTGAAGGTAAAACACTTGTGAGTACATTGCCTGCTTACCTCAATGCACTGGCTGGCGAAGGAGTACATATTGTAACAGTAAATGATTATTTGGCAAGAAGGGATAGTGAATGGAATGGCCCCATCTTTGAATGGCTGGGTCTTACAGTAGATTGTATCGATAAACATGAACCCAACGGTGATGCAAGAAGGGCAGCCTACAACGCCGACATTACTTATGGTACCAACAATGAATTTGGCTTTGATTATCTCCGTGATAACATGGTGCATAACCCCGATGAAATGGTGCAGCGTAAACATCATTTTGCGATGGTGGATGAGGTAGATAGTGTATTGATTGATGATGCCCGTACACCGTTAATTATCAGTGGTCCGATTGGACACAGCGATAATACCCAACAATTCTTCGACCTGAAACCAAGAATAGAAAAATTGGTAGATGCACAAAAGAAAGCAGTCAATCAATATTTAATAGAAGCAAAGAAAAAAATTGGGGAAGGCAATGATGATCCTAAAGATGGTGGCCTGTCTTTGTTTAGGGCACACAGAGGTTTACCCAAGAACAGTGCTTTAATTAAATTCTTAAGCGAACCGGGCATCAGGGTAAAATTGCAGAAAAGTGAAAACTATTATTTAGCAGATCAGCAAAAAGAAATGCCGAAGGTGGATGAAGAATTATATTTCCACATTGATGAAAAAAATAACCAGGTTGATTTAACTGATATAGGTATTAACCTTATTACTAGAAGTGGTGAAGATCCTGAATTTTTTATACTGCCTGATATTGCTACCAAACTGGCAGCCATTGAAAAAAGTGATGCAGGTGCAGATGATAAACTGCATCAAAAAGAAGGTTTGCTGAATGAGTACTCCTTAAAAGCAGACCGTATTCATACCGTACAGCAATTATTAAAAGCATATACTTTGTTTGATAAAGACACGGAATATGTGGTGATGGAAGGAGCAGTGAAAATTGTAGATGAACAAACAGGCCGTATCCTTGATGGCCGCCGCTACAGTGATGGTTTGCACCAGGCAATTGAAGCAAAAGAAAATGTAAAGATTGAAGCCAGCACACAAACCTACGCTACTGTTACACTGCAAAATTATTTCCGGATGTACCACAAATTGTGTGGTATGACGGGTACAGCCGAAACAGAAGCTGCAGAATTGTGGGACATTTATAAATTAGATGTGGTAACCATTCCAACTAATTTAAAAGCGATCAGGAAAGATGAACAGGATTTAGTTTACAAAACCAAAAGGGAGAAATACAAAGCCGTTATTGAAGAAATAGAAAAGCTACGCAATGCAGGCAGGCCGTCACTGGTAGGTACCACTTCGGTAGAGATCAGTGAATTGCTGAGCCGTATGCTGAAACAAAAAAATATTCCTCACAATGTACTGAACGCAAAGCAACATGCTAAGGAGGCACAGGTAGTGGCTGAAGCCGGGCTAGCCGGTGCCGTTACCATTGCCACCAACATGGCAGGCCGGGGTACGGATATTAAGCTGGGGCCGGGTGTGAAAGAAGCTGGTGGATTGGCAATTGTGGGTACAGAAAGGCATGAAAGCCGCCGTGTGGACAGGCAGCTTCGTGGACGTGCCGGCCGCCAGGGAGATCCGGGAAGCACTCAATTTTTTGTAAGCCTGGAAGATGACCTGATGCGTATGTTTGGCAGCGAAAGAATTGCATCATTGATGGATAGGATGGGATACAAAGAAGGTGAAGTGATACAACACAGCATGATCTCCAAATCTATTGAAAGGGCACAGAAGAAAGTGGAAGAAAATAACTTTGGTATCCGTAAGCGTTTGCTGGAATATGATGATGTAATGAATAAACAAAGAAACGTGGTGTATAGTAAACGTAACCATGCTTTGTTTGGAGAAAGGCTGGCGCTTGATTTGGATAATGCGTTTTATTCTGTTGCCGACGGCCTTGTAAATTCATTTAAAGAAAGCAGCGACCATGAAGGATTTAAGCTGGCAGCCATCATGAATTTTGGTATTGATACCAACATTACTGCTGAAGAATTAGAAAAGGGTGCAGCCAATACAGTAGCGGAGAAATTATATGACGAAGCAAAAGCCAGCTACAACCGAAAAGTGGCTGCCATAGCTGCACAGACTTTGCCCATCATTAAAAATATCCGCAAAGAGCAGGGCAATCATATTGTGAATGTGGCAGTACCGTTTACCGATGGACGAAAAGCGATACAGGCTTTGGCCAACTTGGAAAAAACCATTAACACCGAAGGTGCAGAGTTACCCAATGCGCTGGAACGCAGCATTACATTGGCTTTAATAGATGATGCCTGGAAAGAACACCTGAGAGCCATGGATGATTTGCGCCACAGCGTACAAACTGCAGGCTACGAACAAAAAGACCCGTTGGTGATTTACAAGATAGAAGCTTTCAGCGCCTTTAAGCAAATGGACGACCAGGTGAATAAAGACATTGTAAGCTTCCTTAGTCATTGTGCTATACCAATGGAAGAAACCAATGCCGGCAGAATAAAAGAGGGTAGGGAAGAAAAAACAGACATGAGCAAAATGCGCCAGCGCAAAGAAGAATTTGCAGGCGCTGCCAGCAGCACCGGCGGTCCGGAATACATGAGCCAGGAAAATGATTACTACGAACCTTCTGCACCGATAAAGCAGGAACCGATAAGAGTAGAAAAAACACCTGGACGTAATGACCCTTGCCCTTGTGGCAGTGGTAAGAAGTATAAGGCTTGTCATGGGAAGGATGCTTAATCGACCTGATTAAATATTAAAAAGCCAACCTTAAAAGTTGGCTTTTTAATAAGAAATTTATAAGACAAATCATCAGGATTATTAGTAGAATTATAAATTATGCAACAAACATCTTTATCCCGATTCAGGCTGGTAGCTTTTTTAGAAGGCTGTTCCTTTTTATTATTTGCCATCACCATGCCATTGAAATATATAATGGGTATGCCAAAGCCCAACTACATTATTGGTATGGCACATGGCATTTTATTTTTATTGTACCTGGCTTTATTAACCCAGGTTGCGATAGAATACAAATGGTCTTTCAAAAAAATAGCCCTGTCATTTATTGCAGCCCTGCTTCCGTTTGGAACATTTTATGCCAATAAAAAATTATATCCAGCACCGGTGGTTGTATAAAAATGTTACCCTCATCGGTTCACATTTTTCGTATTCAAAAAGTGCGGTTAATTTACTAATGACTGTGTAAGTATCCTCACTTTTTTAAACAAAAGAAATGAGTGGCAGATATGCCTGCTGAAAGGGGTATGCCCCTGCACACTATTCAACCGGAATTTTCGTTCTCTAAAAAAATCGTACCCCTGTGAAAAAAGCCCTTTACTTTTTAATAGCCTTTCTATGTGTACAAAACTTGTATGCACAACCTCAATACCAGGATTCGCTGGGTGTGCTGAAGGCACAGAAAGAAAATATCATCACAGCTGAAACCATCATCAAAATTGAAAATCTTGGCACCAAGATCAACACTGCATTGCCGGAGCTGAGGCCAACCATTTCTGCTGATGGCAACCTGCTTTTTTTTATTTGTCAAAACCATCCGGGGAATACAAAATATGGCGAAGTCCCCAACTCACAGGATATTTGGTTTAGTGAAAAAGACAGTGCCGGCAACTGGAGTAAAGCGGTGCATTTAGGCTATCCGCTCAATACTTATTATTACAATGCGGTATTCTGGATTTCGCCTGATAACAACCGCATACTGATACGCAATGCATTCGTAAATGGCGACTATGCCAGTAATGGTGTAAGCATGTGTTACCTTAAAAAAGATGGCTACTGGAGCAAGCCCGAAATGCTGTACATCAAGAATTATGAAAAGTATGACCGTGGCCGTCAGAACGGTGCGGTGATGGCGAATAGCGGGCAGGCTTTATTGTTTTACATGAGTGAAGAAAAACAAGGATTGAACAATGATTTGTATGTAAGTTTTGTGCAGCCTGATGAAACATGGTCGGAGCCAAAAAGTATGGGCAAAAAAATCAACCTGAAAAATTACAATGAAACAACACCTTACCTGGCACCCGACGGGGTTACTTTATATTTCAGCAGCAACCGGCCGGGAGGACTTGGCTACAATGATATATGGATGACCAAGCGGCTGGATGAAAGCTGGCAAAAATGGAGTGAGCCGGTAAATCTTGGCAGTCCCATCAATACAACAGAGATGGATTGTTTTTTTACCATGGATGCCGGTGGCGAATATGCGTATATGAGTACAGAGCTTGACTCACATGGAGAAAGCGATATTGTAAGAATCAAACTATTAGAAAGAGAAAAGCCAGACCCGGTGATGCTGGTGAGTGGGAGTGTGTACAATAAAAAAACAAACAAGCCACTAAGTGCTTCGCTGTTGTATGAAACATTGCCGGACGGAATATTGGCTGGCAATGGAATTAGTAATCCCACTGATGGGGCATTTAAAATTGTGCTGCCCTTTGATAAAAATTATTTGATCAGGGCCAATGCCGATCACTATTTTGCCCAATCAGAAAATTTGAATTTGGATTCATTAAGAAAATTGGGATACAAAGAAATTCATAAAGATATTTATTTAGTTCCGATTGAAATAGGTGCAGTGGTTCGGTTGAACAATGTGTATTTTGATTTTGATAAATGGAATCTGCGGCCGGAGTCGTTTGTGGAACTGGACAGGGTGGTAAAAATGCTGGCAGATAATCCTGCAATAGAAATAGAGATGAGTGCACATACTGACAGCCGTGGTTCTGATGATTATAATTTTAAACTGAGCGATAACAGGGCCAGGTCGGTGATGGAATATATTTTATCAAAAGGTATTGCTACCAGCCGTATCAGATCGCAAGGCTATGGTGAAACAAAACCTGTGGTACCAAATGATACTGATGAAAACAGGCAGCTCAACAGGAGAGTGGAATTTACTATTTTGAAGAATTAGTTTTATTGAACAATAAGGTTTCCCACTATCCTGAATTTTTTTCCTGCAACTACAGTCATGCTGCTGGCGGAAGGAATCGTTTGATTGATATTTAAAACACATTCTCCATTACCAAACGGATAAATAACAATCTGGTTCCCATTGGCCAGCACAGCAGGTGGTATAATACTGTTGCTCCAGTTGGCAGCCACATTCCAATTGCCTGCGCCGGTAAAAGTATAAGTTGTACTAACACTCGTGTTGCAGATTACATAATTTAAGTTTTGCCAAATTTTATCACACAATAAAAATGGCACTTCACCTTCGCCGGGGTCATCACCCATTCTTACTACCACCAATCCTTTTGAAGGTGCGATGCTTACAATCTGCCCGTTCTTGCCAATGGCAGCATACATATCTGCCGGTGCAGCCGGAGCATAAGAACCCGGTAAAATAATTTGCGCTGTCGGCACCATGTAAGAGCCTTTTCCATTGAGCCAGCATAAATAGCCATAACCATAATTATACAACTGTGATGTATTCAGCATCTGGTGGATGTAGGCAGTGTCGTGCAATAAAGTATCTGTGCCCCACTTAAATTTATTTTGAAGCAATAACCCAAACCTGGCCATGCTCCTGGGTTTGCTGTAAAATACATTGTCATAACCAACAGTAAACCAGGCGCCGGTAATACCTGTTTTTGTTTTCAATGCAGTCTGTGTGTAAGCATTAATCGGCTGGCCAGTGGCAGTTGTCAATACTTTTTCTAAAAGCGTGTAAGGGGCATTGTGATAAGCCCATCTTGTACCAGCAGGAGCCAGGTAATTTAAGCAGGGAGGAGTGGTGCAATGGTTGTCTGTCACGCCATCATCCAGGCCGGTTGTCATGGTGAGTTGATTCCTGATGTGAATATTATTTTCCTGTGCCAATATGCAGCTGGTCCATCCCTGGCCAAGATATTTTGATGAAGTGTCGTGGATGGATAAATAGCCATTTTCCTGTGCCTTGCCCACCAAAAAGCCAGTTATAGTTTTGCCTGCAGAAGCCCAGTACCAAACACTGTCTTTTGTAAAACTGCCAAAATATTTTTCCAGTACAATCTTACCGTCCTTTAAAACAATAAATGCTTTTGAATTTTGCAGTTGCAAAAAATTATAGAGAGAGTCTATCCTGTTGGTACACCAGCCTAATGATGATACAGTAACAGTATCCCAGGTAGCATTATTATTGAGCGGTGGAAAATATAAGGATTGTGCTTTAGAAGTAACACAAATGAAAATGATGATGACGGGAAATAAAAACTTTTTGATAAGCAGGTATTTTAGTTAACAATTATGATTTGAAATTAAGTAAAAAGTTTAGTGCGGCTGATTTTTATTTGAAAATCAGTACTGTTTTTTAATTTTATCTAAGCTGATCCTGCTTCAGCCATTTATTGCTGAATAAAATAAATCCTTGTTTACCAACCAATCCCCCTATATTTGCATTGTGATTATAGCTCAATGAGCAGACCGTTTTACAGATAGATTCAATTTTTTACTTCTCCAACGTATTAGTTTTCTCTTCTTAAAATTTAGCCTTTAGTTACCATCACGGGTATTTTATTTTATTTATTTAACAATTTTAAGATTATGAACATTTACGTTTCAAATTTGAGCTTCAACACAAATGATGCTGAGCTTAACGAACTTTTTTCTCAATTTGGTGAAGTATCTTCTGCCAAAGTAATTATGGACAGAGAATCAGGCCGCTCACGTGGTTTTGGTTTTGTAGAAATGGCTTCTGAAGAAGAAGGTAAAGCAGCAATGACTGGTTTAAACAACAAAGAAGTAGAAGGAAGAGCAATGTCTGTTTCTGTAGCTAAAGAAAGAGAAGAAAGAACAGGCGGTGGAAGCCGTGGTGGATATTCAAACAACCGCAGCAGTGGCGGTGGTGGTAACAGATGGTAATTCCTAACTGATTATACTACATAAAAAAGAGCTCAACATGTTGGGCTCTTTTTTTATTTGTTGATGTTACAATATCTATTCCTCTTCATAAAATTTCACTTTCTTCTCTGTCAAAAACTCTTTGATAACATCACTGTGGATGCACTGCCCCAGGTGAATAAAGGAATAATCAGAAACTGTTTTTTGTTTGTTGTTTACGGTAATTTCTTTGTCTACAATATCAAATCCCAAATGCAAATGTTTGGTGGAAAATTGCATACCGCATACCACACCCTCTTTATTAAATAACGGCCCGCCGCTTTGCCCCTTTAGTCCGGGTGTGCTTAACTCGATGCCGTATAATTTATTATTTTCTGCCAAAAACCGGGTCACCATTCCCTCAATCGGGAACCTTGGCGAAGCATTGATGCCGGTGTTGGTCCACTCAATATCATCTGCAGCTTCATTGTATTTAAAATTGGTAAACTCCGGGAAAGGGAAGCCCAGCCTGCATAAAAAATCACCCTGGTAAACTTGGGCCGAGCCCTTTTTAAATATGGCGTAATCTTTATAGGCAAGGTTTTTAAAGCCTTCAAATTTTAAGATGGCTAAATCATATTCCGGGTGCAGGTGCCAGGTAAATCCCGTCATGCTGTCCACACAATCAAGAAAAGTATTTTTTATCTGCGTTACTGATTCGCCATTCAATTTATATTTCAGCTCCAGCCCCTTTACATTTATTTTGTATTTATGGTCTTTGGGCAGTCTGTCACGTTCCTGCTTAAAATTTGCATAGTTGATATTTAAACTTTCGGAAGCCGCCAGTAATTCAATTACATGTTTGCAGGTAATGGCATAGCCTTCTTCATTAACAAAAAAAATAGTGGCAGCTCCGGGAATGATCTGCTTGCCTGCATAGGTTCTGGTAATGGTATGAACCGGCCTTGTAAAGTTGGCTACTTTTTCTATCGCTGCTCTAAACATGTTAATGTTTTTAATTCAATTTATTTTATCGGAGTATGAAAGCAATATAAAAAATAGTTGCTTTTTTACTAAGTTCCGATGATTATTGTAATTCACACTATTTATTCAATAGAATGTTTTCACCTGGATAATTTGTATGTCTCAAATGTACTTCAAGATTAAAAAGCAACAGCCAAACTGAACCATAATATTTTATCTGCCTGCCAAAACCTGCAATTTGTTAGCACTATGTTTACATTTATCCCATTAAACCAATTTTATCATTTTCTTACAGATTTCGGCACGAATATGTATGTATTTACCGTATAATAAATAACTACATTTTAAAAGCTATAAATCATGAAAAAAATATTAATAGTATTGATTGCAGCCATCAGCTTTAACGCCGGTAATGTGGCACAGGCACAGGTTGTGGGCGGCATCAGTTTCAATACATTTTACGATGAATTAAGCCCTTATGGCAGATGGATTGAAGACCCTCAATACGGGCAGGTATGGTTATCAAGCCAACTGGGCTTTGAGCCTTATTATGATAATGGCCATTGGGTATTTACCAGTTATGGGTGGACCTGGGTATCAGATTATCCATGGGGATGGGCTCCTTTCCATTATGGCAGATGGGCTTTCACTTCTTATGGCTGGGCATGGGTACCGGGATACGAATGGGCACCTGCATGGGTAGGCTGGTGCCAGAATGATGGGTATTATGGCTGGGCACCTTTAAGTCCCGGGTTGGGATTTAATATTTCATTTAACAATATACCAAGAGACAGGTGGAGATTTGTGCAGCAACAGTACATTACAAGTCCTGTGATATTTAACCACTATATCAGGCCGGACAGGAATGCAAACGTTTATAGAAATATAACCATCATCAACAATACACAGACCATTAATAACAGCACTTATGTGGCTGGTCCTAAAAGAGAAGAAGTGGAAAGGGTGACGAGAAAAAAAATTGAACCAAAGCAAGTGGCTTTTAATGAAACAACCCAAAAAACAACAGAACAAAAAACACAGGTAAAAATGTATCGCCCCAATATTAAAAAAGAAGAAAAAAAGAACAACATTCTATTGCAAGAACCTAATAAAAATAATCCTGCTGCAACATCGCAGGGAAATATGAAGTCTGTGCTTAGGGATCAGCAAAAAGCCGTACAATCCTCAAATTTACAAAGGCAGAGAGAAGAAAGGTTAAAGCAGAATCAGTATAATCAACCCTTGCCGCCGCAACCTGGAACGCAAAAGGAAAATGAAAGACATGAGCAGGTAATTCAGCAAGCTATCGAACGCCAGGATGCAGTACAACAACAAATATTTCAGCAGCAACAAGAACGGATAAGAGAACAAAAGATACAAAAACAAAACAATCAGGAAGAATGGAATCAACAGCAGCAAAACCTGCAGCTGCAAAAAGAATTGCGGCAGCAAAAAATGCAGGAACAGCAGGCTTTACAACAGCAAAGAGAACAACAACAAAATGAGATGAGACAACAAAGAGAAAAACTACAGCCACCAAATCCACCATCAACTTTAGATGAGCGGAAGCCGGAACAAAAAAATAAAAACCCGTTTTAAAATCCATACTTAATAATATCAATGCCCTGCACATGGGGCATTTTTTTATGCAATTATTTTAGAACTGTTCATTTTTTAAATTTATGATCTTTTTTAGCTTTTACTTTTCATTCAGTTGCAATAAATTTATAGCATGAAATTGTTATTGTTGATATGGATGTTTATTTATTGCAGTACTGTTGTAAATGGGCAAGACTTTATTGATTACTCATTCATTGACAGCAAAGCTTTGCAAATACCCAATGCTGCAACTTATTCCACTGCTGCAATAGCAGATTATATGCAGGCTAATTTTAAAACAGACAAAGAAAAAATCAGGGCTATTTACCGGTGGGTTACTGCCAATATCCACTACAGTAAAGACAGTATGTTTTACCGATTTTGGGGCGAAGACCCGGAACGAAAATTATCTTCTATTTTAAAAACAAGAAAAGGTGTTTGTGAAGACTATGCAACTTTGTTTTCCAATCTCATTTTAAAATGCAACATTCCTTCTTTTGTGGTATCGGGGTTTACAAAAATAGCTGGCGTTACCAATCCTGCAGGGCATAGTTGGTGTGCTGTGTATGCTGATAAGGAGTGGTTGCTTTGTGATCCCACCTGGGATGAGAGTTTCAGCAATGCAACTCATTATTTTTTGGTAAAGCCATCACAGTTTATTGAAACTCATTTTCCATTTGATCCACTCTGGCAATTGCAGGAACATCCTGTAAGCCACAAAGAATTTTGCAAGGGCTACACCCGTTTAAAAAATGATGAGGCTGTTTTTCATTTTGCCGATTCTGTAAATTCTTTCCTGCTTCTCGACACATTGCAGCAGCATGAAGCAGCATCCAGAAGAATGATACAGGCTGGCCTGGATAATGAAAGCTTGCAAACATGGTATGCTTACAATCAAATGAAAATTGCCATTGTGTACCAGGAAAATGATATGACAATATTCAATGCTGCCGTGGCAGATTTGAATAAAGCAAAATTCCTGTACAATGATTTTGTTCAATATCGAAATAACCGATTTGTACCGGCAAGGCCGGATGCAGCCGTCAATGAGGTTTTTAATTCCATCGACAGCTTAGTTTTATCTGCTAATAAAAAAGCAAACAGCTTTGGAAAGAAAGGAGAAAATTACCAGTACGATACGGAAGCGCTAAAGAAAAATTTGGATGAGCTGGCAACAAAAGTACAGGAGCAAAAGAATTTTTTTAAAAAATATTTTGCTGCCAATGCTGCTGACAGGGCGAAATTATTTTATCAGCAAGCAGCCTGGTGAAAACTTTCCTGTTAAATTTTTTAGAATACTCGTTTTAGTTAATTATCTTTCATTTGTCATCCACTCCTTTGTAATTCCGCTTTAACCTTCCCGCCAATTCAATTTTCAGTCCGGCTGAAAAAATCTGGAATTCCAGCAAAAGACAGTTCCATGCAAATGGTTTTGTGAGTAAGAAAAATATATCCCGGCAGTAAAAATTTGTTTCATCAAAATTTATAAAATGCAGCCTTCAATTAATCCTAATCAAAAACGAATTGACTCCATCGATATACTTCGTGGCATTGTAATGGTGATAATGGCGCTTGACCATGTGAGGGATTTTTTTCACATCCAGGGCAATACAGACGACCCATTAAATTTGGCAACTACGACCCCGGTATTATTCTTTACCCGGTGGATAACACATTTTTGTGCACCTGTTTTTGTATTTCTGTCGGGCACTTCTATTTATTTGCAAAGCTTACGCAAAACTAAAAAACAACTCAGCCTGTTTTTAATTAAACGGGGCTTGTGGTTAGTTGTTGCAGAAGCGTTGATTGTTTCACTTGGGCTTACATTCAACCCTTTTTATAATTTTATTTTGCTGCAGGTTATCTGGGCTACTGGTATCAGTATGTTTCTGCTGGGTTTAATTATTCACCTGCCATATAAGTTTATTTTAGCCCTGAGTTTAATAATTGTGCTGGGGCATAATTTGCTGGACATTCCGGAAGCTGCACCCGGCTTCAAGGCTGGCTTTTGGTGGGATTTATTCCATCATGGGCAGTTTGCTATTTATCCATTTGCCCCCAATCATGTCATTGCCATTATGTATCCGTTTGTTCCCTGGTTTGGGCTGATGCTGATGGGCTATAGCACCGGTGTTTTCTTTACCCAGCAATATCAGCCGGAACAGCGACGGAAAATTTTAATCCGTTTAGGTATATCAACAATCTTATTTTTTGTGCTGGTGCGGTTCATTAATGTTTATGGTGACCCTTTTGTCTGGGCTCCGCAAAAAAATGAGTTCCTTAGTTTTTTAGCTTTTATCAAAGCGCATAAATACCCGCCCTCCCTATTATATATGTGTATGACCATTGGGCCTGCTTTGCTATTTTTAGCATTGATAGAAAAAGTACAAAATAGATTTACCAATACAATGCGTATCTATGGCAGAACAGCTTTCTTCTATTACCTTATTCATTTTTACCTGATTCATTTTATTTGTATGATCTTGTTTTTTACAAGAGGGCATTCCATGCAGGATGCCGTTAATTCGATGAAAAATTTGCCTTTTATGTTTACAATTCCCGGCGAGGGATACAGCCTCTGGATTGTTTATTTCATTTGGCTTGCAGTGGTTATTTCATTGTATCCTTTGTGCAAATGGTACGATCAATATAAAACCAGTCACAGGGAAAAATGGTGGCTGAGTTATTTGTAATAACCCTGCTGCCAGAGGTTAATTTATCGGCAGTTAAATAAAAATGAAAAGAGAACCTTATCTTACAAATCAAACCTAAATCATTTTTTTTGTGATGACCAAAAAATATAAAAGCGACCGTGTAGAATGGAAACATGTACTGAACTTTAAAAATCTTTTACTCATTTTTTTTGGTACCAGCCTGGCGGTGCTGGCCATGAAGGGTTTTATGATTCCCAACCGTTTTATGGATGGCGGCATTACCGGCATATCTATTTTGCTTCACGAAATATTTCACATCAACATCAGTTTTTTAGTTGTCATTTTGAATGTGCTGTTTATTTATTTAGGCTACCGGCGCATTGGAAAGACTTTTGCTGTGCAAACCACCATTGCGGTAATCTTACTTTCTATCGGGTTGCTGTTTATTGATATTAATCCCATTACCAGCGATAAATTGCTGATAGCAATTTTTGGAGGGATCCTCATTGGTACCGGTGTGGGGCTTGTTATCAGGGGCGGCGGTGTGATAGATGGAGCCGAAGTAGTGGCCGTATTTACAAAACGCAGAACAGGTTTTTCTAACAGTGAGATCATCATGCTTTTTAATACCATCATTTTTTCGGTAGCCGCTTTCCAGTTTGGTATCGAAACAGCCATGTATTCCATCATCACTTATTTTACTGCCACCCGGGCTACCAATTATGTGGTGGATGGTATTGAAGAATTTACAGCCATGAATATCATTTCCTCACAACAGGAAGAAGTAAAAAGCTTTTTAGTAAACGAATTGGGAAAGGGCATTACTGTTTTCAAAGGAGAGAGAGGATACCTGCCCGGAAGTTTTGACATCAGGACTGATTGTGAGATCATCGTAACCATCGTTACCCGGTTAGAGATAAAACAAATACAGGATGCTTTAATGACAATAGATCCCAAAGCATTTGTGTATGTGCAAAGCATCAATGAAGCAACCGGCGGTATTTTAAAAGCAAAGGCCCATGCAAAGTAAACTGCTCCATTTTATTATAACCAACATATTCAGTATCACTGATACTGCCAGATAGTTTTTGCTGTTGACTTTTTTTAGTGTTAAAAATAATAGTTGATACCTTATAGAGAAGACTAAAGGGAATTTTATGTGCTGCCGGTTAGCAACAAAAGGAAAATTATTTGCGAAAATAAATGATCAATAATGAAAAAAATATTGCCTTTTAAAATATTGGCCCATCATAAAATAACATACCAATGAGTGAAGAAAAAATGATTGCTCAAAAAAATTCTCTCGCCGTCAAAAGAATTGAGTCCATTGATCTGCTCCGTGGTATTGTCATCATCATCATGGCGCTGGATCATGTGAGGGATTATTTTCATGCAGATTATTTTTATTACGATCCCACCGATATGACGAAAACAAATGCAGCCGTTTTTTTTACCAGGTGGATTACAAATTTTTGTGCACCGGTATTTGTTTTTCTTGCAGGTACTTCTGCTTTTTTGGTAGGAGAACGAAAAACTAAAAAAGAACTTTCTTCTTTTTTATTAAAACGTGGATTGTGGCTGCTGTTGCTGGAAACCGTTGTCATTAATTTTGCCTGGAGTTTTAATCCATCATATCCATTTTTCAGATTGCAGGTAATTGGTACGCTGGGAATGTGTATGCTGATATTGTCGGCACTCATTTACTTGCCATCGAAATTTATTTTGGTAATTGGCCTGCTCATTTTATTTGGACATAATTTATTGGATAGTATAGTTGTGACAGGCAATAGCCTTAAAGATTTTTTATGGGGCGTATTGCATCAGCGCAAAAGATTTTCCATCGGGGGAAAGTTGATAGGAACCGGTTATCCAATTCTTCCCTGGATGGGCATTATGGCATTGGGTTATTGCTTTGGTGCTTTGTATAAAAAAGGAATGGATGCAGCGTTGCGGAAAAAATATTTATTCATCATTGGAACTTCAGCCATCTTGCTGTTCCTGTTGCTGAGAGCAATAAACAGGTACGGTGATATGGCTGCATGGGCTGCACAATCATCTTCCATCCTTACCATCTGTTCATTTTTAAATGTTACAAAATATCCCCCATCCTTAATGTATTCATTCAGCACACTTGGCCCTGCATTGATTGCATTGGCATTGCTGGAAAAACCTTTGAACCGGCTAGGCACAATGGTTATCCGGATAGGCAGGGTTCCACTTTTCTTTTATGTTCTTCACCTGTTCCTTCTTCACGGGCTGGCGGTTATTGCTGTAGTATTAAGCGAAAGGTCGTGGACGGATATGATCTCCATCACCAACATCAATGCAAAAGATAGCCCCTGGCTGCAGGGGTATGGTTTTTCATTGGCGGGAACTTATGGTGTTTGGATGCTGGTAGTACTGTTGCTTTATCCGCTTTGTAAATGGTATGATAAATATAAAACGAACCACAAAGAAAAATGGTGGCTGAGTTATTTATAAAATCAATTTCTCAATTATAAAAAAAATAAAAAAAACAATGAAAAAGCAATCTAATTTTTTTAGTCAGCTAAAATCAATGGTACTGATTATTGTAATTTCTGTTATGGTAAGCAGCTGCAACCAGGCACCAAAAGAAACAGCAAAGGAAACAACTGTTGTAACAGAAACACCTGAGTATTTTTTACTGAGGCCAAAAGTTGAAAAAGAGTATGGCTATTCCCATGCTGTAAAAATTGGAAATGATATTAAAATATCAGGTGCCGTCAGCATGGATGATAATGGGGTTTTAACTGCCGCAGGCAACTTGGATCAGCAGATGAAAAACTGCTATGGTGATTTAGAAAAAATATTACAACATTACGGCTGCACTTTTGACGATGTAGTGGTGGAAAATATATTCACTACCAACATGCAGGAGTTTATCAAAGTATCAACCTACCGCAACTCCGTTTATAAAAAACAATTTCCCACAGGTACCTGGCTCGAAGTAAAAGGGTTGGCGTTGCAGGGTCAGTTGATTGAGATAGATATGGAGGCACATAAATCAAAATAATTGTAAGAGCTCTTTGTGTAAAACCTGCTGAGTTTTTTTTAAATATGCATCACTTTAATACAATCAAAAAATGAAAAAATTAATCTTGCTGGTAACAGCATTTGTAAGCAGCAGCCTGCTGATGGCGCAGGACAGCATCGCTTTTAATTTCACCTTCAACCACATGGCACTTTCTGTAAAAGATGTGAACCGCTCTGCTGAGTTTTACAAAAAAATATTTCAGTTAAAGGAAATTATCAATCGCTCTGCGATTGAAAGTATCCGGTGGATTTCGTTGGGTGAGGGTAAAGAGCTGCACCTGATATCGGTAGTAAAAGAAGCCGTAATCATTAACAAGGCAGTACACCTGGCATTGGCCACACAAAATATTGATGCATTTGCAAAAAGGCTGGAAGACTTTAAGATTGCTTATTCCGATTGGAAGGGGACACCCAATACAATTAACAAAAGGGCAGATGGGGTAAAGCAGATTTATTTTCAGGATCCGGATGGCTATTGGATTGAAATAAATAATGGGTATACTGCAAGCCCGGTTGAACAAATAAAAAATGAAGTATGGCAACTGGAAGAGAACTACTGGAAATATGTTGCTGAACAAAACCTGCAGGCTTACCTCACTTTATGGGACGATCAATTTATTGGTTATCCCGGCAACAATATCATCACCGCCAAAGACCATATTACTGACTGGATTGGCAATTTGTATAAAGACAAAAACCGTCATTTTAAAACTGAGTTGATACGGAAAGTGGAAAATGTTTTTGGTGACATTGTGATTGTATTGTACGATGTGAACTATACCTGGATGAATGAAAAAAATGAAGTGATTGAAAAGACCTATAACAAAATTACACATAGTTGGAAAAAAACTGACAAAAGTTGGCAGATCATTGGCGGCATGGGGGCGAATAAGTAAGGATCAATTTGAATAAATAATGTGAGCGAAGAAACCTATTAAAAAGTTAGAGAAAAAAAACCTGAATAAAAATGAAAAAGCTCACACTATGTTTACTGCTTTTTTCCTGCGCCTTAAAAGCATACAATCAACCATTACCAGACAGTACCAAAGTAAAATATTACGCTGCAAAAGCGGACAAAGAAAAAGGAAAATGCCTGCTGGACTACTTCAGGGGGCAGGTGTTAAACGATACCAAAACAAAAGCGAATATACTTTTATTGAAAAGCTGGTTCGAAAAACAAAATGATAATACTGGTATAAATTATACCAATCTTGGTCTTGCAATGATTTTAGAAAAGAATGGTGACTTTCCGGGTTCACTTAACCTGCTGTTTTTGGTATTGCCGCAGTTTGAACAACGTAAAGATAGTTTTGGAATTTTCAACACATACAGGATAATCGGAGCCACGTATATGTCGGCCAAAGATTATGTACAGGCCGCAAAATATTCAAAAAAGGAAATTGATTTTGCAAACAATGATAAGAACCTTTTATCAAGAATATATAACGGCATAGCTTGTATATATGGTGAGGGCAAGATGCCTGATTCAGGAATGCTGTATGCAGAAAAAGCAGTGAAAATAGATGGTGAATTGAAAAATGATTACCAGCTTGCGATTTCCACCAGTACACTTGGTGAAAACTATATTGCCGCCGGAAAGCATGATGTTGCATTACCTTTCTTAAGAAGAAGTGCCGGCTATTATAAACGAAATGGAGCCCCGTCGCCATACATGGATGCTTATCTAAAAAATGATTTTGCGGAGGTTTTTCTTGCCACAAAAATGTATGATAGCTCCAACTATTATTCACGCCAGGCACTCTTATTATCTGTTCCTCTTGATATTAAAGATCAAAGCATGCGTTCCTATGAATATTTATATAAAAGTTTTGAACAAACCAATCAACAGGATAGCCTCAACAAATATTTCCGGTTGACTATGCTCACCAAAGATTCGCTTCTCAGCCTTGAGAAAGTTAAAAGTATTCAAGCCCTTACTTTCCAGGAACAGTTGCGGCAACAGGAGGCAGAAGTAGAAAAAATAAAAGCAGCAGAAGAGCGTCATCAAAATATTCAATACGCATTAATGGCATTTGGTATCATCACCCTCATCATTCTTTTTTTATTACTCAGCAGGCGCATCATCACCAATACAAAAATGATTGAGTTTCTCGGAGCGGTTGCGTTGTTGATTGTGTTTGAATTTCTTAACCTTTTACTGCATCCTTTTTTAGAAAGGGTAACACATCATTCGCCTGTTTTGATGCTGCTGGCATTGGTTTGTATAGCCGCTTTGCTGGTGCCGCTACATCATAAATTAGAACATTGGGCTACACACAAATTAGTGGAAAAGAATAAAGCAATAAGATTGGCAGCAGCTAAGAAAACAATTGAGCAACTTGAAAAAGATAACAATGCTGATGCGTAAATGCGTAGCATTGGGCAATATTGTAACAACGGGTTTTAACCCGTTGAGATAGTAGCAGGAAAATAAAAACGAGCGCTGTAAGCTCGGGCCATATAAAAACAAATAATAAAACAACATGGCAAATACATATCACCAGATCTATCTGCAAACAGTTTTTGCAGTAAAATACCGAAAGGCTATAATTGACAAAACATGGGAAGGCCAATTATTTGGAGTTATTGGTAACCTAATAAATGAAGCCAACTGCAAAACTATCATTGTAAACGGAGTGGAAGATCATGTACATTGTTTAATTGGATTAAGGCCGGTGGTTTCAGTTTCGGAATTGATGAAAACGGTAAAAGCAAAATCTTCAAAATATATAAACGACCAATCATTAACTGCCAGCAGGTTTGAATGGCAGGAAGGATACGGTGTTTTTTCATACAGCCAATCACAGTTGGATACAGTTTATAAATACATTCAAAACCAGGAAGCACATCATAAAAAACAAAATTTTAAAGATGAGTATTTGAAATTTTTAAAGAGGTTTAAAATTGAGTACGATGAAAAATATATTTTCCAGGAGCTCATTTAGATATGTGTCGAGCCTACAGCTCTCGTTTGTAACATACACTGCTTGCACCGGATTAAAATCCGTTGTTACAAAATAGAATCGAGCCTACGGCTCTGCATTGAAGCTTTAAAGTAGTTGGTGAAATTTTATAGATGCTTAGCATCGGACAATATTGTAACAATGGACTTCAGTCCGTTGACTAAGTAGCAAAAACTAAAAATGAGAACCGTAGGTTCGGCACATGGTAGATTATAAGAAGCAAGAGATATGTTTAGGACCGATGTAGCTTTGGAATGTATAAAAACATAACAACCAAAATAATCAACCATGCAGGAAAACCTGAAACGTACCATTGGAGTTTTTGGGCTGGCCTGTGCTGTTATCAATATCACTGTTGGTACCGGCATATTTGTATTGCCTGCACTGGTGGCCGAAAATTTAGGAGCTGCTGCCATTGTTTGTTTTTTTATTTGCGGCCTGCTGATATTTTTAATTGCTCTGTGTTTTGCTGAAGTGGGCAGTAAAGTAACTGTTAGCGGCGGTACATACGCTTACATTGAAACTGCCTTTGGCTCCTTTGCCGGGTTTTTAGCCAACAATATATTTTGGTTTGGTTCCTGTGTCTTGTCGGATGCGGCAATAGCCAATGCATTGGTAAAAACAGGAAGTCTTTTTTTCCCTTTCATAGATTCCGCAGTTTTTCGGCCAGTATTTTTTTTACTGCTGTTTGGCGTGTTGGCTTTCATTAATGTTCGTGGTGCAAAGGAAGGTGTCAGGTTTATTGTAATTGCCACTATTGCCAAACTCATTCCGCTTTTATTGTTGATTGCTTTTGGCACCGGGCATATTTCGGCAGAGAATTTACAATGGAAGCATTCGCTTACAATAAATAATGTTGGCACTTCAACGCTTATTTTATTTTATGCATTCCTCGGTATTGAAAATGCGGTAACCAATGGCGGCGAATTTAAAAATCCAGCCAAAACAGTTCCGTTAGGAATTTTATCGGGGCTTTCGTTTGTATTAATTCTTTACATAGCCATTCAACTAATTACCCAGGGAGTTTTAGGAGATCAGTTGATTGCTTTTAAAGAAGCGCCACTTGCTGCTGTTTCAAAAATAGTTTTTGGAAATTTCGGTATTACATTGGTCGTTGCCGGAACTGCTATATCCATGCTGGGGGCTCTTAGCGGAGAAATACTGGCCACCCCAAGAATATTATATGCTGGTGCAAGAAATGGTATTTTGCCAAAATTTTTATCTAAAGTACATCCGCAGTTTCTTACACCGCATGTTGCCATTATTGTGTATGCAGCATTGGGTTTTTTGTTAGCCCTGTTGGGAGGGTTAAAGCAACTCATTATTTTATCAAGCGCTGCCACCTTATTAATTTACTTCGGTGTTGTAATGGCCACCATAAAACTTCGGTTTAAAAAATTGGCCGCTGCTGAAAAAACATTTACCATTCCCGGAGGCATTACCATTCCGTTAATTGCCACTGCAATAATCATCTGGCTGCTTTCCAATTTATCAAAAGAAGAAATTATTGGCATCAGCCTGTTTATTTTAATTCTTGCTTTTATTTTTTTAATAATGAAAATGATTAAGGATAAAAAGATACAATTTGAAGTGATGAAGGAAATTGCGGCAGAATTGGAAAAGGCTAACATCAAAAAAGATGAGTAACTTTCTGTAACTGTAAAATACAGCAGCAAGCATATTATTATCCTTCATTCCAACTCATTTAATAATAACATGAACAGTAAACAGGAACAATTGCTCACAGCCAGAAATGCAGCACTTGAAAAAGAGCTGGCAGCAAAAAACCGGGAACTGGAAATTGAAACTGCTTTAGAAAAAGTAAGAGCCATTGCATTATCCATGAAAGAACCGGCCGATATGCTGGGTGTTTGTAAAATCATTTCACAACAACTGGAATTGCTCAATGTAAAAGAAATCAGGAATGTGCAGACAGCTATCATCTATGACAGCAAAGGCACTTATCTTAATTATGAATATTATGCAAAGCATGATAAACTCCTGGTTACTGAAGTAGATTACAAAAACCATGAACTGCAAAAGAAGTTTGCCGTGCAAATGCTGACGGGTGCAGAAGAACTGTTTACACTTTTCATAGAAGGAAAAGAAGTGAAAACATGGTATGAATATCAAAAAACAACCAACCAGTTTGCTGATACTTATTTAGAAAAAGCAGCAGCACTTTGTTATTACTGGTATTCACTTGGCCCTGTGGCATTGGGTATATCCACTTATGTTTTTTTGAATGAAGAAGAGATTAATTTATTCAAACGCTTCCGCAATGTATTTGAACTGGCTTACCGCAGGTTTATGGATATTGAACTGGCGATAGCACAGGCCAGAGAAGCACAAATAGAATTGGCATTAGAAAGGGTGAGAGCAAGAACCATGGCAATGCAAAAAAGTGAGGAGCTGGCTGAAACTGCCGCTATTCTTTTTCAGCAGTTTAAAGAATTAGGTGAAGCGCCTAATCAAATCACGATCGGTATTATGAATGAAGAATACCGTATTATTGAATTTCATATTACACAACAGGGAAAGAAGGGCAACACGTTGCATAAAGCAAGCATTGATGAACCCACATTAATGCATAAACTATTTGTTGCATGGGCAGCACAAAAAAAATCTGTTATTATACATCTCACTGGTAAAGAATTGAAAGACTATGTGCATTACAGAAGTGAATTAAGCGGACTTCCGGTAAAGCAGGAAGATTTGCAAGGGCATAGGTTTGTACATGCAGGGATCTTTTCAAAAGGTTTAATTTCTATTTCTACACCCGACCCAAGGACAGAAGAAACCATGAAATTATTAGAGCGGTTTGCCGCAGTATTTGACGGCACCTATACCCGCTTTCTTGATCTGCAAAAAGCAGAAGCACAGGCAAGAGAAGCAAAGATTGAAACAGCATTAGAAAAAGTAAGAAGCCGTTCCATGGCTATGCAAAAAAGTGAAGAGCTCAAAGAGGTAATTCAGGTGGTGTATGAACAATTCGTTCACTTAAATATCCACATCGAACATACAGGATTTGTTGTGGATTATAAGGCAAAGAGTGATTGGCATTTTTGGATAGCTGACAAGCACGAAGTTCCGGCTGAGATAACAGTTCCTTATTTCGATTCTGTATGGGGAATTTGTTATAATGAAGCAAAAGAAAAGGGAATGGATTTCTTTGCCACTCATCTGAATTTTGAAGAAAAAAACAAATTCTACCAGGATCTTTTAAAGCATATCCCCGGATTGACGGAACAAGCGAAGGAATTTTATTTTAGTTGCCCGGGCCTTGGGGCATCTACTATATTGTTAGAAAATGTTGGCCTGTACATCGAAAATTTTTCGGGTACTATTTATACAGATGAAGAGAATGCCATTCTGATGCGGTTTGGAAAAGTATTCCAGCAAACCTATACCCGTTTCCTTGATCTGCAAAAAGCAGAAGCACAGGCAAGAGAAGCAAAGATTGAAGCCGCATTGGAACGTACCCGTACACAAAGCATGATTATGCAGCATTCAAAAGAGCTGGATGATACCTTACGGGTTTTTCACGAACAGGTTCAGTTGCTTGGTATCCATTCAGCATTTTCTTTTTTATGGCTGCCTGATGAAGAGAAAAAACAACACATCTTCTGGGCTATCTGGCAAGAGAATGAAAACGGTTCAATCGTTTTTAAAAATAAAGCCATTAATTATCCGCTCAACAGGAATGAACCTGCTACTAAGCAATGTCTCATTGATTGGAAAAGCGATGAGCCTGTTGTTTCCTACGCTGTACCACCTGAAGGAGTGGAAAATTATTTTGCCGCCTGGCAGGAACTGATCAATGGCGTTGAGACATTAACACCTGAAAATTTCCGTGGCGGATTATATTATGTAGAAGCATTTATGAAATATGGCTGCTTTGGTGTAATGGTACAACTAGATTTAAACCAGGAAGAAAAAAAGATACTCCGACGCTTTGCAATAGAATTTGAAAGAACCTATACCCGTTTTCTCGATCTGCAAAAAGCCGAAGCGCAGGCAAGGGAGGGGCAGATAGAATTGGGACTGGAAAGAGTGAGAGCAAGAGCTATGGCCATGCAAAAATCTGAAGAGCTAAGTGAATTAGTAGCTGTATTATTTGAAGAGCTCACAAAACTTAATTTAATCCTGTACCGCTGTATCATCTGGATTTTTAATCCTGGTACTTTATCAGCAAGGATATGGATGGCCAATTCAGAAGATAAAAAAAATGCAGAAAGTTTTTTTATCAAACAATTGAATCATCCTTACTACAAAGCAATTATAAATGGATGGAAAGAAAAAAATCCTAAATGGGTTTATGTACTGGAGGGAAATGAAAAAAAATCAATTGATGAAATGCTGCTGCATGAAACAGAACTTTCCCAACTTAGTGAAGCAGTGAAAACCGGAATTTTATCATCAACACATACAATTATTTCGGGCTCGTTCAATAATTTTGGTTTCATAGAAGCCTCTGGGCCAGTGCAGCTTTCAGATGAACAACTCGACATTTTAAGCCGGTTTGGAAAAGTTTTTGATTTAACCTATACCCGGTTTAATGATTTGAAACAGGCAGAAGCACAGGCAAGAGAAGCTCAAATAGAAGCTTCGCTGGAACGCATACGTTCGCAGGCAATGATTATGCGTAAATCAGAAGAGCTGATTGAAGTTTGCAAAACATTATTGACAGAACTGCAGCATCTCGGTTTTGAAAATATCCGCAACACACAAGTTGCCATTGCCAATGATGCCAAAGGGAGTTACATGAATTACGATTACTATAATAATGGTATCAGTTTCGTTGGCGAAATATTATACAACAGTCACCCTTTTATTGCATCGCTGGCCAAAAAAATGCGGCAGAATAAAGAAGAATTTATTTCTATAACAGTTACAGGTGCCGAGCTGGATGACTGGCGTAATCATTTGAAAAATTTAATTCAACGGCCTGCACCCAAACTGGATGCAGCCACTTTTCTTAATTATTATTATTATTCCATAGGCCCGGGCGGATTAGGTTTTTGTACTTATACTCCATTGAATGAAGAGGCGATGAATGTATTGAAGCGTTTTAAAAATGTATTTGAACTTACCTACCAGCGGTATACTGATGTTGAACTGGCTATGCAATATGGCCGCCAGGCCGAACAGGATTTAATAAAACTGCAAACAGAAAAGAAAAGAGCAGAAGATGCATTGACTGAATTAAAGGCTACCCAGAAACAATTGATCCAATCCGAAAAAATGGCCAGCCTCGGTGAACTCACTGCAGGCATTGCACATGAAATTCAAAACCCTTTAAATTTTGTAAATAATTTTAGTGAAGTGAATGCAGAATTAATTAAGGAATTAAGGAATGAAGTAATTAAGGGCAACATGGATGAAGTGACTGCACTGGCAAATGATATTGAATCCAATTCGGAAAAAATAAACCACCACGGCAAACGTGCTGATGCGATTGTAAAAGGAATGTTACAGCACTCAAGAAGCAGCAGTGGCGTAAAAGAACCAACCGACATCAATGCTTTGTGTGATGAATATTTACGGTTGAGTTATCATGGGTTAAGAGCAAAAGACAAATCTTTTAATGCAACAATTAAAACGGATTTTGATACATCAATTGGCAACATCAATATCATTCCGCAGGATATTGGAAGAGTTGTTTTGAATTTATTAACAAATGCTTTTTATGTGGTGGATGAAAAAAAGAAATTAAACATTCCCGGTTATGAGCCAATTGTTACCGTTAGTACAAGGCTTTTGACCCCCCCTTCGGGGGGCAGGGGGGCTGAAATTAAAGTTGCTGACAATGGCAACGGCATTCCTAAAAAAATAGCAGACAAAATATTTCAGCCATTCTTTACCACCAAACCCACAGGACAAGGAACAGGACTGGGTTTGAGTTTGAGCTATGATATTATAAAAGCGCATGGGGGTGAAATAACTGTAAACAGTAAAGATGGAGAAGGCCTTCCCGATAGCAATCGGGACGGACAGGCAGGTTCAGAGTTCATAATCAAATTACCAAATGCTTAAATTAATCAGATGAAATTATTACTGAAAATAGTGTTGCTTTTATTATTGCCGGCATTAGGCAAAGCTCAGACCCGGCGGCAAATAGACAGTACCTATCTGATACTTCAGCTTGCAGCGAATGATACAGTCCGTATGGCTGCTTACTCAATGTTGGGGGGATTATACGACGATATAAGCGTTGATAGTGGTCTGTATTATTGTAACAAGGGTATAGCTATCGCCGAAAAACTCGACTTACAATTGAACAGGGCTGAGATGTTGGCATTTATGGGTTGGCCGCTCATGAAGACGGGAAATTATCCCGAGGCACTTAAGGTAATAAACCAGGGATTGAAAATTGCCGAAGATCCTTCTAACGAAAAAAATACATGGAATCTGCAAAAAGGACAAACACCGCAAATGTACCGGCGTATTGTAATCGGCATACTATATTCTGCCCTTGAGAGCCTGTACCTCTATGCCGGTAACTATGAAAAGCAAATTGCTATTGCCCATGAAGCAATTACACGTTTAGAATCCGTAAGAGACACTTTTAACCTTGCTGGACTATACCCTGATATAGGTGATTATTATTTAAGACTGAAGAAGTTTGATTCAGCCCTCTTCTATCAGCAGAAGTCACTTTATTATTATACAAAGTTAACTTTTGATGATAGAAAATTTGAAGGCGGCACGTACTCATCCATAGGAACGATCTACGAGCAAATGGGAAATACTGATATTGCCAGGGAAAATTACCAAAAAGCCATCCAGGTTAGTGAGCAGCACGATAATCCCCGGCATACGGGAAATGCATGTCTTCAGTTAGCCAATCTTTATCAGTCGTTAAAAGAAGCAGATTCGGTTTTTCTTTATGCCAAAAAAGCCATTGAAGCATTTACACTGGGTGGCTACGAAAAAGAAAAAACAATTGCTTACCGGATGATCTCAGATTATTATCATGACCAAAACAATACAGACAGTTCTTTTGCTTATTTAAGACTGGCTACATTATTAAATGATCGTGTTGGCAGCATAGAAAAGAAAAGGCTCCAGGAATTCCAGGTGGCGGCATTCAATCAGCAATTAGATTTACAGCAACAGGAACAAAAGAGAATTGAAAAGGAGGGTAACTTAAAAACAATTGCCATCATAGCATTGATTGCCGTATTTAGTACTATTGGATTCTTACTTTACCGCAACAATCGTCAAAAGCAAAAAGCAAATCTAACACTACAGGAGAAAAATAGCGAGATAGAGAGAACGCTTAATGAATTAAAGGCTACTCAGAAACAATTGATCCAATCCGAAAAAATGGCCAGCCTCGGTGAACTTACTGCAGGCATTGCACATGAAATTCAAAACCCGTTGAATTTTGTAAATAATTTTAGTGAAGTGAATGCAGAATTAATTAAGGAATTAAGGAGTGAAGTAATTAAGGGCAACATGGATGAAGTGGCAGCTCTTGCAAACGATATTGAATCCAACTCAGAAAAAATAAATCACCATGGCAAACGTGCCGATGCAATCGTAAAAGGAATGTTGCAACACAGCCGCAGCAGCAGTGGTGTAAAAGAACCAACCGACATTAATGCTTTGTGTGATGAATATTTACGGTTAAGTTATCATGGCTTACGGGCTAAAGACAAAACCTTTAATGCAACGATGAAAACTGATTTTGATAATTCAATCGGCAACATCAATATCATTCCGCAGGATATTGGAAGAGTTGTTTTGAATTTGCTCACCAATGCTTTTTATGTTGTAGATGAGAAGAAGAAAGCTGAGATAGAAAACTATGAACCCACTGTTTCTATAAGCACAAAGAAACTAGGAGATAAGGTTGAAATTAAAGTAGCCGATAACGGTAACGGCATCCCACAAAAAGTATTAGACAAAATATTTCAACCCTTCTTTACCACCAAGCCCACCGGGCAGGGAACGGGATTGGGATTGAGTTTGAGTTATGATATTGTAACCAAGGGGCATGGAGGAGAATTGAGAGTGGAGACGAAAGAAGGTGAGGGTTCAACATTTATTATACAATTGCCCTGTACATAAAAGCTGCTAATTTTTTTTAATTCAGCCGCTATCAGCCGAAACCCCTGATTAAATTCTTAAAGATTGATAACTGAATGCAGGCCGTTAGTATAAATACTTTTTCTGCAACTGAAATACCCGGTGCAGCATCTGTAAATGCTATCATGAACCAGAAACATTACAAATGAAAAAATTCACATTTTTTCAACATGCAAAAAATATTTTTTATTCTAATTGTTAATGATTTGTAAATGAATTGTAAATTAGTAGTCTCAGCGGCAATATCGCCGCTGTACAACTTAAAACAATTTTATTATGAGCCAAAATTCTCAAATCAGCTTAAAAATTCCACCAGCCGTGGTGGCAGAAGCCAGGGACAACATCATTAAAACCATTACCCTGCTGGCACCTTATCTTGAGCAGCTTACTCCCGCAGAGCGGCAAGAAATTGCAAAAATGAGTGATAAAACAGTGGCCTATGTAGGCAAAGTGGTGAGCTATTCGGATACCAATCCGGAGTTTTGTCCCAAATTTTTAGATGTGCCCGAATTAAAGGTTGATTACGTAGGGGTGGAAGTATTAAAGCCGCTGTATGATCTCTCTGGTCAGTTATATACCAACATTGGCGACAGCATGATGCTCTCCGGCAGCGAGGCATATATTGCCAGCCTGTCTTATTACAACAATGTAAAACAAGCTGCCAAGCTAAACGAGCCTGGGGCAAAAGTTATTTATGAAGATTTAAGAGAGCGTTTTCCCGGAGGCAGGCGCAAAAAATAATATCTTATAACTTTATAAATCTACCGCCGAAAGGCGGTTTTTTTATGATATTTGAAAAATGAACTTTTCCCACTTTTATTTAAAAAATCGGTTTATTTCATACCTAATTCCTCCTAATTGGTCAAATTAGTAGTTCCGAAGTACTAATTTGTAGTTCGGAACTGCTAATTTATTGTTCCGAAGTACAAGTTTGATGTTCCGAAGTACAAGTTTGATGTTCTGAAGTACAGGTTTGTACTTCCGGGGAACTAATTTGATGTGCTGAGGTATGGATTTGTAGTTGTGAGGTAATATTTTGAAGTGCTGAAGTACAAATTCGAAGTGCTGAGGTTGAAATGGATAGATTATAATTAATAACTGCTATCGGCAATAAAAATAAAAAACCGCAGGTGCAAATTTTGTAACTATTTTACGGGTGATTTTGAAACTTCAAATTTTGCAATTGGAAAAAATACATTCCACAAAAAGTATTGGATAAAATATTCAAGCCTTCTTTACCACCAAACACACCGGGCAGGGAACAGGATTGGGATTGAGTTTGAGTTATGATATTATTAAAGCACATGGCGGGGAAATAAAAGTGGAGACGAAAGAGGGAGAAGGAACAACATTTATTATTCAATTACCAATTACTAAAAAACAATATGAAACTATTTTTCTCTGCCTGCTTTCTGCTGATAACGATTATTGGAAAAGCTCAAATTTTTCCAAAAAAATATGTTGATAGTCTAACTGCTGTTGCTTTGTCTAAAAAAAGCAGCCATCCTTTGCTACTTAACCGGGATAGTGTGTTGCTACTATTATGGATGGCACCAAAACCAGCAGACCAGATTGCAATGTTTTATGATATTGTAGCTAACTCCGACGAACTTACGCCTGAGAAATCTCTCTATTATCACCGGCATATTTTAGAGGGGGCACAGAAAAGAAAAGATAAAGTGCTGGAGGCTGTATTGATGGCAGAGTTAGGTTTTATTACTTCCAGAAACGGAAATACAGCCGGGGGACTTAAAATGATTTATGAGTCGCTGGAAAAGGCGGAAGCAACAGGTAATGCACAGGCTATTGGCATAGCTTATAACAATTTGGGTAACTGTTATCCAAACAATAAACAAATGTCGAGGCACTATATGACAAAAGCCCTGGAGTATGCCCGACAAGGCAATGATTACTTATTTGCATGCTTTGATCAGAATAATTTAGGCCGTATGTTCATGCAGGATCAAAAAAAAGATTCCGCATTAGCCTATTATCTGGAAAGCTATCGTTTGGCTGTAGAGAAAAATCTTGAACCTAATATACCGATTGTCCTTTTGAGTTTAAGTGGTTTAGATGATAAAGAAAATAACTTACAGTATTACCGGCAGGCGAGCCTGATGCCTTTTGCCATTCGAAATTCTGAAATGAAAAGCAGAATAGCTTCCCGCAATGCCGCTTACTACATGCAATTGGGAAAGATGGATTCTGCCTTTTACTTTGCCTCCGAGGTTTATACTATTGCAAGAACAGAAAATTTGACCGAGCAGATGAACGCATTGGCTTTAATGGTCGGATACTACCGTGCTTTACCCAACACGGATAGTACACTCTCTTATTTGGTACGTTATTATAATTTAAAAGATAGCTTGTATGGTGATAAAGTGGTAGAACAGGCACAAAGTATGGCCTATAATGACATGCAGCGGCAAAAGGAACTGGTAGCGCAGAAAACTGCTTTTCAAAACCGGATGATATTATATTTTATTAGTGCAATGGCAATTGTATTAATGGGTTTGGCTTTTATTTTTTGGCGCAGTAAAAGGAAGGAACAGCATGCAAAAAGATTGGTACAAAAACAAAAAGACCAACTGGAACAAACGCTGGATAAACTAAAGTCCACCCAATCACAACTCATCCAATCAGAAAAAATGGCAAGCCTTGGAGAACTTACCGCCGGCATTGCTCATGAAATTCAGAACCCGTTAAACTTTGTAAATAATTTTAGTGAAGTAAATGCAGAATTAATTAAGGAATTAAGGAGTGAAGTAATTAAGGGCAACATGGATGAAGTGGCAGCTCTTGCAAATGATATTGAGTCCAATTCAGAAAAAATAAATCATCACGGCAAACGTGCCGATGCGATTGTGAAAGGAATGCTGCAGCATTCAAGAAGCAGCAGTGGGCAAAAAGAACCAACAGATATTAATGCTTTGTGCGATGAATATTTAAGATTGAGTTATCATGGATTAAGGGCAAAAGATAAATCTTTCAACGCCACTATAAAAACCGATTTCGATAACAGCATTGGAAAAGTAAATATTATACCACAAGATATTGGAAGAGTAGTTTTGAATTTATTGACAAATGCTTTTTATGTGGTGGATGAAAAAAAGAAATTAGGAGTTGAAAACTATGAACCAACTGTTTCAATCAGCACAAAAAAAGTCGGTGATAAAGTTGAAATAAAAATTGCGGACAATGGCAACGGCATTCCTCAAAAAGTTTTGGATAAAATTTTTCAACCCTTCTTTACCACCAAGCCAACTGGGCAGGGAACAGGATTGGGCTTATCATTGAGTTATGATATTGTAAAAGCACATGGTGGGGAAATAAAAGTAGAAACGATGGAAAAAGATGGAACTGCATTCACAATACTTTTACCAAATACTAATATTTAATTATGAGAAAATTATCCTGGAGTGTACTAATGATGTTGCTTATCCTTATGAAACTAAACGGGCAGGATTTAAAATCTGACAGCCTGAGGGCTCTGATCGTAAACCCTCCTTCAGATTCTATAAAAGTGGCAACACTACTGGAATTAGGAAGGTATTACCAGGTTGATCTCCTGAATAATGATACCGCTTTTATAGTATATCAAAGGGCTCTGGCTATAGCCCGTGAAAGAGGATTTTTAAAACAGGAAATTGTGTGTTTGAGGCGATTAGCACTTACATTGTCAAAATATCATAATGTAGACAGCGCTCATTTACTTCTGCAAGAAGCCCTTTATAAATCGAGGCAGCACCATTTTGCCGACCAGGAAATTGCTGTATTGAGAACATATATCAGCTCTGAGAGCGGTTATTTTATCAAAGATTCCTTTTTCATTTACTATGAGAAGATGCTTTCAATAAGCCGTGATAATAAAATAGACTCATTGGCATTTATGGCCACTTTTGCTCAAGCCTGCACTGATATGGGTAATTATCCAAAAGCACTCCAGGTTCTATTTGTCATATTGCATCTCAATGAAGAAAAGAAAGACAGTTCAGCCATAGAAAATGCCTTATACCAGATAGCACACACTTATGGAGAAACAAAAGATACTAAAAGGGCTATAGAGTATTTTTATAAGGCAAAAAATTACGGTGAAAAAAATGCCTTCATACATATTTTCATTCATGTTGATCTTTCGAAAGCATATTTATTGGAGCAGCAAAATGATTCGGCCAGTCATTATGCTGATCTTGCTTACAAACTGGCTGTAAAATTCTATGGCAGTGAGGATAAAGTTTATGGCGGTGTATTGAATGATCTTGGCATGATCTACGATCAATTAGGAAAAGATAGCCTGGCAATAGACTACCTGCGTCGTAGTTATGTCTATTTTACAACAGTCCAAATTCAGTATTTGAATTACTGTGCCACCACCATTGGCCTTGCTAGGTATTTCAATAAAACGGGAATGGCTGATTCCAGTTTAATGTATGCCAGGTTATGCCTGGGTACTGCATTGGACAAAGGCTTCTTACCTTATATCTCAGAATCAAGTAGTTTAATAACAGCGTATTTTCAGAAAATACATAACACCGACTCTGCCTATCATTATCAACAGATCGGTTTTGAAGCCTATAAAACTCTTTATAATGATGAGAACAGCAGGCAGATCCAGAATATGGCATTAGCAGAACAGCAAAGAGAGGATGATATTGCTCAGGCTAAAAAAATATCAGATGATCAATATGCAGCTAAGCTACGATTGTACGGAATGATAACTCTTGGACTTGTTGCCCTCGTAATTGGAGTTATTGTTTACCGGAATAACCAGAGAAAGCAAAAATCATACGATCTTCTTAAAAAGCAGAAGCAGGAGATCGATCTGCAAAAATCAAAATTGGAGGGTTCCATCAAAGACTTGCAGACAACCCAGTCTCAGTTAATACAATCAGAAAAAATGGCAAGCCTTGGCGAACTCACCGCAGGCATTGCACATGAAATTCAGAACCCATTAAACTTTGTAAATAATTTTAGCGAAGTGAACAGTGAATTAATTAAGGAATTAAGGAGTGAAGTAATTAAGGGCAATATGAATGTGGTGAATGCTCTTGCAAATGACATTGAATAAAATTCAGAAAAAATAAACCACCATGGTAAACGGGCCGATGCCATTGTAAAAGGTATGCTGCAACACAGCCGCAGCAGCAGTGGACACAAAGAGCCAACAGATATCAATGCTTTGTGTGATGAATATTTACGGTTAAGTTATCATGGATTACGAGCAAAGGACAAATCTTTCAATGCAACAATGAAAACTGATTTTGATAATTCAATCGGAAAAGTAAATATCATTCCGCAGGATATTGGAAGAGTAATATTGAATTTGCTCACCAATGCTTTTTATGTGGTGGATGAAAAAAAGAAATTAAACATTCCCGGTTATGAGCCAATTGTTACCGTTAGTACAAGGCTTTTGAATCCCCTAACCAGCGGAGGCAGGGGGGCTGAAATAAGAGTTACCGATAACGGCAATGGTATTCCACAAAAAGTAATGGATAAAATCTTTCAACCCTTCTTTACAACAAAACCAACAGGACAAGGCACAGGGTTGGGTTTGAGCCTGAGTTATGATATTGTTACCAAGGGGCACGGCGGAGAATTAAAAGTAGAAACAAAAGAAGGAGAAGGTTCGGTATTTATTATTAATTTACCTATATAAATCATACATTCAGCAAATGAAAATCTTAGTAGTTGACGATGAAAAAGATGTACAGGTGCTTTTTGAACAAAGGTTCCGCAAAGAGATCAAGAACAATGAAATAAAATTTGTTTTTGCTTTCTCTGGCGAAGAAGCACTTATCTATCTTAACCAGCATGAGCATGAAGCAGTGCTGATTCTTTCTGATATTAATATGCCGGGCATGAGTGGGCTCGACCTGCTTGGGCATATCAAACAGAAATATTCTAAACCCCCGCCGGTTGTAATGATGATTACTGCTTACGGCGATGCTGAAAATTATAACATTGCCAAACAATTGGGTGCCGATGATTTTTTAACCAAGCCGGTTGACTTTACTTTACTAAAAGAAAAACTTAAAATAATATCCTGATGGCAAAAATTTTAGTGGCTGATGATGAGGCTGATTTGGAAATGCTCATCAAACAGAAATTCCGCCAAAAGATAAGGGAGCAGCAATATGAATTCATCTTTGCAGTAAATGGAAAGGATGCGTTGGAAAAAATTCAGCAAAACCCGGATGTGGATATTGTATTGAGTGATATTAATATGCCGGAAATGGATGGCCTTACATTGCTGAGCCGGTTGGGAGAAACAAGCCCGTTGATAAAATCGGTAATCGTATCTGCTTATGGCGATATGGAAAATATCCGTACGGCTATGAACCGGGGTGCATTTGACTTTATCACCAAGCCCATCAATTTTGAAGACCTTTCACTGACGATGGATAAAACACTCCGGCATGTTGCACAAATAAAAGAAACACTCAAAGCAATCAAAGAAAATAATATTCTTAAAATGTATGTGGATGAAACGGTGCTGAAATTTATGGGTGGACGTGAGTTTGAATCTTCATTAATGGCAAATGAAACGGTAGATGCAACGGTGGTTTTTATTGACATCTGCAGCTTTACTTCTATCAGTGAAAATGAAATGCCGGATGTGGTGGTGAAACTGCTGAACAATTATTTTGATGTGATGGTGAAGGAAATTATTGCACAGGGTGGCTACATTGATAAATTTATTGGCGACGCCATCATGGCCGTTTTTCGTGGCGAATATCATTTAGACAGATCCATTGATGCCTGCCTTGCAGTAAGAAGTAAAATAAGAAGTTTGCCTGCATTGTCTGATAATATTTCTTTTACACCGCAGGTTTCTATCGGCATCAATACCGGCGAAATGATTTCTGGAAATATTGGTTCGGCAAATTTGAAAAGACTCGATTACACTGTGATTGGGGACACCGTAAACATTGCACAGCGGCTGCAATCGGCTGCTAAAGAAGGCCAGATTGTCATCAATGAAGCGGCTTATCAAAAAGTAAAAGAATCATTCAACTGCCGCAAAGTGGGGGAAGTGATTTTGAAAAATAAATCGACGGCGATGCTGCTGTATGAAGTGATGGATTAAGATTAGAATATTAGACGCTTGATCAAAAAAAATTAGCCACTTTCAGCATTGACAGTGGCTATTTAATAAAATGGTATTTGATACAAAGCAAATGAAAACAAAATCCGCTTAACTCATCTCCGCAAAATATTGATGGAAATAAGGAATGGTTTCAATGCCTTTATAATAGTTTTCAATATTGAATTTTTCGTTCGGGCTGTGCAGGTTATCACTGTCTAATCCAAAACCCATAAATACAATTTTAATTCCCAGTTCTTTTTCGAACAATGAACAAATAGGAATGCTGCCACCGCCACGAACAGGAATTGGTTTTTTACCAAAAGTTGTTTCCATTGCTTTGGCTGCTGCTTTGTATGCTTTACTGTCAATCGGTGTCATGTAGGGTTCGCCGCCATGGTGTTCAAATGCAGATACGGTAACATTGGGCGGTGCAATTTTTTTAAAATGCTCCAGCAATTTTGCCGTTATTTTTTGGGATGATTGATTGGGTACCAGCCGGGTAGAAATTTTTGCAGATGCTTTACTTGGCAACACTGTTTTAGCTCCTTCACCCTGGTAGCCGCCCCAAATGCCATTCAGCTCCAATGTAGGCCGGATGCCGGTTCTTTCATTGGTGGTAAATCCTTTTTCTCCCCACAATTCTACCACACCCAAATCAGCCGCATACTCTTTTTCATTATAAGGTGCAGCCGCCATTAATTTTCTTTCCTCATCTGTAGCCATCACCACATCATCATAAAACCCCGGTATAGTAATGTGATTATTTTCATCATGGCAACTGGCAATCATTTTTGCTAAAATAGTAATTGGATTGGCAACAGCACCGCCGTACACACCACTGTGCAGGTCACGGTTTGGCCCGGTTATTTCCACTTCTATATAACTCAATCCACGTACGCCGGTATCAATACTTGGGTTCTCCATGCTCAGCATGGCAGTATCACTGATTAAAATACAATCTGCTTTCAACAGCTCTTTATGGCTTGCTACAAACTTACCCAGGTTAGGTGATCCAACTTCTTCTTCACCCTCAATACAAAATTTTATATTGGTGGTAAGGGTGTTGGTCTGTACCATTGTTTCCAATGCTTTTACATGCATGTACACCTGGCCTTTATCATCGCAGCTGCCACGGGCAAATATTTTACCATCAATAATTACCGGATCAAAGGGGCCACTTTTCCAAAGCTCTAAAGGTTCTGCCGGCTGCACATCGTAGTGGCCATATACCAGTACAGTTGGTTTGGAAGGGTCAATTATTTTTTCTGCATACACCACCGGGTGGCCGTCTGTAGGATAAATCTCCACTTTGTCAACGCCTGCTTCCACCAGTCTTTGCTTTACTGCTTCGGCACAGGTTATCATGTCTGCCTTGTTCTCCGTCTTGGCGCTGATACTTGGTATCCGCAACAGGTCGAGTAATTCATTTAAAAAACGGTCCTTATTTTTTTCCTGGTAATCTTTCCAAACTTGCATAATGATGAAAATTATTTTTTTGAAAAAAAGAAATATTGAGCTGGTAAAATTAAGTGATTTTGAACAGGCAAAACAGGTAGTTTTTGTAAAATAAAAAGATTTGCCAAAACTGATTTTTTTTTGCTGCAATGATAATTGCCTCACTATATTTGCTTAAGATTGATTGCCAATTTATCAGCCTTTGTTTTAGTTGTACAGAATGTACTTCTACTGCAAAGGCTGAGTCAATTTAAGGAAGTGCTGTAAATGTTATGAAATAATTTTCTTAACAAGAAACCATCCACCGCCAATTACAAAATAAATCAGTGCAGCCAATACCAGCAGCCATTTCACCACAGAGAAAATAACGGTTGCCAAACTAATGGAATTGCTGATATGCCCATGAAGTGTAAGCAGCATCCCGATGTTTTCAAATACATCTAATAGGCCTGCAGCAATGCCCCCGTAGGCCAGTAATATTCCTGCAGTAGCTACGGTGCCTTTATAATTTCCTGCAACCATTTTGCAGGCATGGTACAAAAAAGCAGCATAAAAAAGAAGGAAAATAAAATCTAACCTGGTATTGAATTTTGCAGCAGCAATATTATCGGTTTTGCCATCATCCTGCCAGGTATTTATTACAGTAGTTGCTTTATCGCTGTTGTAAGCAAATTCCAGGTCTAGTATGCCTTTTGGAGTGGCAGCAGTTTTTAATGTGGCACCAGTTTTTGCCATCATAATTAACATCACCAATGTGCCAATTGAAATAAAAAGAAAAAAATGTTTATGCATCAGGTTGCATTGTGCCCAATTAAATATTGCTAAATCTTTCTGACACAAAATCCCAGTTCAGCACTTTCCAAAATCCATCAATGTAATCCGCCCTTTTGTTTTGATACTTTAAATAATAAGCATGTTCCCACACATCCAGTCCGAATAGTGGCGTGCCTTTTACTTCTGTAATATCCATCAGGGGATTGTCCTGGTTAGGAGTGGAGCTGATGATTAATTTTTTATCACTGTTCACTAACAGCCAGGCCCAGCCGCTTCCAAATCTTGCTTTGGCAGCATCCGAAAATTTTGTTTTAAAAGCATCCACAGAACCAAATTCTTTATTGATGGCAGTCAGTAATTTTTCTGAAGGCTGTGTGCCGGCTTTTGGTGTAAGGCTTTTCCAGAATAGTTCATGGTTGTAATGACCGCCTCCATTATTACACATTTTTACAGAATATTTTGAAATGTTATTCAGCATTTCTTCCAGTGTTTTTTTTGTATCCACTTTTTCTGCCAATGCAGCTTCTTTTACATTTTTACAGTAGGCCGCTGCATGTTTGGTGTAATGTATTTCCATTGTCATGGCATCAATGGATGGCTCCAGTGCATTGTAGGCGTAGGCCAATGGTTGCTGGTCGAAACCAATATTGGTGATGGTTGATGCAGACGTGCCGGCAGCGAATAATTTTCCAAGGGCAGGTGTGGCAAGCATAGAACCAATACCAACAGTTGCAGATGAAATAATAAATTTTCTCCTCGATGACTTTTTCATAAAAAATATTTTAGTATAAATTTAATCAAACTATTCCTTAACGTCTTGCTTATTAACAACTGTGGGTGGTATTTTTTTTAACCGTTTCAAGAAGCGGTAATAAAATTCTTTGTTGAATAATTGGGAATCATGCATGGCTTTGTAAGTAAGAAAAATGCCTATGGGGATCAACACAAAAATGGAAAGCCACATGCCGAAAAACACAGAAGTGATATTTTCTTTTGCAAATTTCTCCCCAAAAATATTGAGCAAATGAAAGATGATGAAAAAGATGATGGCTGTTACCAATGGCATACCCAGACCGCCTTTCCGGATTATAGAGCCCAGTGGGGCACCAATAAAAAAAAGCACCAGGCAGGCCAGTGAAAATGCAAATTTGCGATGCCATTCAATCTCACTAAAACGGGCGTCTAATTTTTTGTTTTCCCATTCAGCACCGATATACTGGAAAGTGCTTTTTAAATTCTTACTGGTAGTGATGGCTGTTTCAAATACAGTAAGTTTAGCGGAGTCAGGAATTAATTCGTCAACGCTTTTTATTTTTTTGTTACTGGGTACAGCTTTTTTCCAGGCGCTGTCTGGCGAATTGGTATAGTGCAGTTGCAAACTGGCTTCTTTCTTTAATCGCTTTGCAAAACTGTCAGTAATTTTTTTTAATGAATCAATATTTTTATTCAGCTGCCGGATGCTCAGCATTTTTGAGTCATTCTGGAAAACAGTATCAGATGTTTTTTTCATTTGCAGCGACGATACATCAAACAGTTTCTTGTATTCTTTAAAACCCAGTTTAATAAACTCTGTGCCGGTATCTCCAATGTTGCCACGTTCCTGGTAGCGGTAGCCATTTTCTAAACTAAATTCCAGGTATCTTTTATCAGCAGAAATTTTCATGGTACCTTTTTCGGCAACAATACTGTTGTCCTGCAACTGACCCTGCTGTTCAAATATCACCACATTGCGAATGGTTTTCTGGTCTTTATCTTTTTTACCAACTTTAATGGCGTAGCCGGGTATTTGTGTATAAAATCTTCCTTCTTTTAAATCCAGGGCAGGTTTTTTATAAACGATGTCGTAATAAATAGTTTTAAATTTCAGGTTGGCAAATGGGATCACATTATTGGCAAAGAAAAAGCTGAGGCCGCAAAGAAAAATGGAAAACCAAATTAAGGGCCGCATAAAACGAAGCAGCGAAATACCGGAAGATTTGATGGCCACCAATTCAAAACTTTCTCCCAAATTTCCAAATGTCATAATGGAAGAAATTAATATCGCAATGGGGATAGCAAGGATCAATAAGGAAGCACTGGCATACCATAAAAATTGCCCGATGGTGAAGAAGTCAAGATCTTTTCCTACCAGGTCATCAATGTATTTCCACAGGCTCTGCATCATCAGCACAAATAATGCAATGAAGAAAGTAACCACAAATGGCCCGATAAAAGACTTCAGTATAAGTTTGTCTAATTTTTTTATCATAGTGCCCCAATAGCCGCCAGGCAAGGTTATTAAAAGTAATGTTTATCTTGTATTTGTAATGACTGAAAACACAAAAATAGCCCTTTCTGATAAGGAACTGGAATTGGTATGTAATACTAACTGGATTTTAACCAAGCATATAATAATTCAAAAAGTATATACTCTTTTTGGCGATGTGTTGCCACACCTGCAAAATAAATTGGAAAGGGAAAAGAGTTGGTTGCCAACAGACGTTTTTATCACCCAGGCTAAAATTTCTAAAGGAGAAAATTATCAACTGCTTCCTTATGTGATGCTGGATTATCCAAGATACTTTAGTAAGGAAGATAGTTTTGCCATCCGTACATTTTTTTGGTGGGGAAATTTTTTCAGTGTTACACTTCAATTATCCGGCATTCATAAAAATGATTATTTGCCCAGGCTGATGAACCATTTTAATTATTTGCAACAAAATAATTTTTGGGTATGTGTAAACGATGATTTGTGGGAACATCATTTTGATGAAAGCAATTACATGCCAATACAAAATTTTACTGAAGAAAATTTTTGGGCTATTGTTAGCCGTGAGCCGTTTGTAAAAATTGCAAAAAAGATACCATTACAGCAGTGGCAGGAAGCGGAAGTTTTTATAACAACCACGTTCGACGAATTAATAAAACTATTGAAAACAGGTTAAGCCCCAAGGCGGTGAAAGAGGTCTTTTACCTGATATTCCCATAACTGACTTTGATCTTTCACTTCTTTTTTTTCTGCAAAATCTTTTATTATCAGTATGGTTTGATTGGTTACTTCTGATCTATCAATGCTAAGTTCAAAGTATTCTTCTTTGGGCGAAAGCAGCCAATGAAAACGTATGTATTTATCTTCTTCACCTTCCATTAGTTCTGCTTTTTCCTCAGCGCCGTTCCATGAAAAACTGAATATGCCATCTCTTTCATCTACTTTATCAGCAAACCACTCCTGCAGGCCTGCAGGGGTACTTAAAAATTCGTACAATATTCTTGGAGAACATCTAACGGGGTATTCCAGCGTATATAAAACTTTCTTACTCATCCAAATAAATTATTTTTTCCTCAATAATGCAATAATAACAAATAAAATGCGGCAACAAAATATTTTCTCAATTATTTTTGTTTATTCTTTTTTGCAATAAGTTAAACATAATATTCTTTTCTCTAATGGTGGCGGGATCACAGATAAATAATTTTTGTTTAATATAAAGAATAACTTTAAATTACACTTACTGATTTGCGTTAAACAAAAAATAACTATACATGGTTTTCCAAAATTAATTTTAATCCTTAAATACAACGGCTTATGAGTATGCGTCAGCTGAAAATCACGAAGTCAATTACCAACCGTGAAAGCCAAAGCTTAGAAAAATACCTGCAGGAAATTGGTAAAGTTGAATTGATTAGTCCTGAAGAGGAAGTAAAGTTAGCAGTGCTGATACGTCAGGGAAACCAGACGGCATTGGATAAATTAACTAAGGCTAACCTGCGTTTTGTAGTGTCGGTAGCCAAACAGTATCAAAACCAGGGACTTACTTTGCCCGATTTAATCAATGAAGGGAATGTAGGCTTAATAAAGGCAGCCCAGCGTTTTGATGAAACCCGTGGGTTTAAATTTATTTCTTACGCTGTGTGGTGGATACGCCAAAGTATCCTGCAGGCATTAGCCGAGCAATCAAGGATAGTAAGGCTGCCATTGAATAAAGTGGGTCTTACTAACCGTATCAGTAAAGCCTATTCGCATTTGGAACAGGAATTTGAAAGAGAACCCACTGCAGAAGAAATTGCATTTTACCTGGAAATAGAAACAGAAGAAGTGGCTGCAACATTGGGTGCCTCCGCAAGGCATATCAGTATGGATCAGCCTTTTTCCGAAGGGGAAGAAGGTTCACTGATTGATGTGCTGGAGAATCCGAATTCAGAAAGCACGGATATGCACCTGGTATTCAGTGCATCCTTAGCCGAAGAAATAAACCGTTCCTTAAGCACCCTAACAGAAAGGCAAAAAGAAGTGATCCGGTATTTTTTTGGTATTGGCGTAGATCATGCCCTGAGCCTGGAAGATATTGGTGAACGCTATAACCTTACAAGAGAAAGGGTAAGGCAAATTAAAGACAAAGCCATTACCAAATTAAGGGCAGTATCCCGGTGCAAGCTTTTAAAACCATACTTAGGAGCATAAAGATTTCCTACATTTGCAAACTTATTTATAGTGAACCTTAAGGTTCACTATTTTTTTATTACAGGAAATTAAAAAGATAAAAAGTGTTTAATTCTTTAAGTGAAAAATTAGAAAGCGCCTTTAAGAACATCAAAGGTGAAAGAAGGATATCAGAACTGAATATTGCCAATACAGTAAAGGACATCCGCCGTGCCCTGGTAGATGCGGATGTGAATTATAAAATTGCCAAAGAGTTTACTGATAAAATAAAAGAAAAAGCTTTAGGAGCCAAAGTATTGCTGTCGATTAACCCCGGTCAGCAGATGATAAAAATTGTGCAGGATGAATTGACAGAATTGATGGGAGGAAAGGAAAGTGAGTTTAATATTTCCGGCAACCCCGCCATCATTTTAATTGCAGGTTTGCAGGGTAGTGGCAAAACAACCTTTAGTGGCAAACTGGCGAATTACCTTAAAACAAAAAAAGGGAAATCACCATTGCTGGTAGCGGCAGATATTTACAGGCCTGCGGCGATTGACCAGTTGGAAGTGTTGGGTGGGCAGATTGGTGTGGATGTTTATTCAGAAAGGGAAAATAAAGATACCGTTGCAATTGTGCAGAATGCGATTAAAGAGGCAAAGTCGAAAAATAAAAATGTTATCATTATTGATACTGCCGGCCGCCTGGCGGTAGACGAAGTGATGATGACGGAAGTGGCCAATATTAAAGCCGCCATCAACCCACAGGAAATATTATTTGTGGTGGATAGTATGACTGGTCAGGATGCTGTAAACACTGCAGCAGCATTTAATGAACGGCTCGATTTCAGTGGTGTGGTACTGACCAAATTAGATGGCGATACCCGTGGCGGTGCAGCGCTTTCTATTAAGTACACAGTAAACAAACCAATCAAATTCAGCAGCAGTGGAGAAAAGCTCGATACACTGGATGTGTTTTATCCTGAAAGGATGGCACAGCGTATTTTGGGGATGGGTGACATTGTAAGTTTGGTAGAAAAAGCACAGGAACAATTTGATGAAGCTGAAGCAGCCAAACTGGAAAAGAAAATCCGCAAAAATCAATTTGACTTCGAGGATTTTAAAATCCAGCTGCAGCAGATAAAAAAGATGGGCAACCTGAAAGACCTGATGGGCATGATACCGGGAGTGGGCAAACAAATAAAAGATGTAGATATTAATGATGATGCTTTTAAAGGCATTGAAGCCATGATCAACTCTATGACGGTGGAGGAAAGACGAAATCCGGATGTAATCAATCCAAGCCGAAAACAGCGTATTGCCAAAGGCAGCGGTAAAGACATTGCAGAGCTCAATCAGTTTTTAAAACAATTTGAGCAGATGAAAGGAATGATGAAAATGATGAATAAAATGCCAATGGGCCGTATGCCGGGAATGGGCAAAAGATAACATCAGATATAAATAATAATAAGAAACAGCTGGGTAATGCCAGCTGTTTTTGTTTGCATAAATGCCCCGAATTTATGGTAACTTTATTTTAGCATTAAAAGCAACCATTTTCTCTTTAATCTCGATTGTTTCAATAAATCAGCAATAATTAAAGATTAAAGGATCAACCATAAAAAATAAAAATTTTGCCAGAGCGGCAGCAACTCATCCATATCATTCAGGGTTGCGTAAAAGCAAATAGGCAAAGCCAGAAGGAATTTTATCATTCATACTACGGCTTTGCAGTGGGTATTTGCATGCGTTATTGTAATTCACACGATGATGCAATGGAAGTGGTAAATGATGGGTTTTTAAAAGTTTTTAAAAATATTGGGTCATTTAATCCCCGGCACGAAAATTATGAAGCATCATTAATGGGCTGGATGAAAACAATCCTTATAAATACTGCTATTGACCATTTTAGGAAAAATAAAAATAATTACTTAACCGGCGAAATAGATGGGACTCATGCTGAAATAACGGACACTTTAGAAACAGCAGTTGATTCCATGTCTTACAAAGAAATTATCGGGATGGTACAATCACTTTCACCCAGCTACCGCACCGTTTTTAACCTGCATATAATAGATGGGTATAAGCATGAAGAGATTGCACAGCAGTTAAATATTTCTGTGGGCACTTCCAAATCGAACCTTGCAAAAGCAAGAATGAATATTCAAAAAATGCTGAAAGCGGCAAAAGAAAAATTGTATGGACAACAAAAAGCAATTTGAATATATTGAAAACAGGATAAAGCAGGCTGCCGAAAACAGCCAGCAGGCTTTTGATGAGCAGGCATGGGATAAAATGGAGGCTTTATTGGATAAAGAAGAAAAGAAACGCAGACCTTTTTTCTGGTGGTTGTTTGTGTTGCCTTTATTTGTTGCCGGCACATGGGGCACTTATAAAATATTAAAACCATCAGCATCCTTACAAACAACTGATGCTGGCATTCTTAAATCCAATACCGACAACCAGGAAAAAAATAATGCTGTCAATCAAGAAAAAATAATATTTGCTGCTGATAATACCAAAGCCCCAACAGCAGAGGATAAAGTAAAAGCCCCGGAAAATAAACCTGGCAATATTGCTAAAGTAAATGAGCTGGCTCAACAGGAAATAAATGCAGTAAGTAAGCAGAAAATAATTTCGGCGATTGCAGATATTAATGTCTCATCACAAGTTGAAAAATCAATCACTGAAGTTGATAAAAGAAATAGGCTGGCAAAAAATAAAGACAAAAAAAATATTTCATTTTACAGTAAAAAAAATACGGCTGTCAAAATTGTAAGTAAAGAAAATATAGTTGCAGAACAGGAAGCTGATATTCTTGCATCTTTATCAAAAAAGAAAGAGGTCGAAGAAAATAGTAAAACCGAAGCAGTTGTAAGACAAAATCAACCGGATGAAAAAGTAGTCACACCATCAGTGATACAAAATAATGAAAAGGATAGTGAGAAAAATACAACACTGCAGCAAAACGAAAATAAAAAAGACAGCAATATTGTAAAAGTTAAAGCTGTTGTGGTAAAGAAGAAAAACCAGAAAGTAAAAGGCCTGTATCTGCTGGCATCAGCAGGGGCAGATGCAGGATCTGTAAAATTATTTTCTTATGCCAACAGCATCATCACCCCAAAGTATGGAATTGGGATTGGCTGCCAATTTAATAATAAACTGGCGGTGCAAACAGGTTTTTATATAACCAATAAAAAATACACAGCAGGCCCGGGTGATTATCATCCCAAAGAAGGGTCTTACTGGAATATGGTACAGATAACAAAAGTAAATGCGGCCTGCCTGGTGTATGAAATACCATTAACAGTGAAATATAATTTTATACAAAAGCCTGCCACTGCTTATTATGCTGCAATGGGTATTTCTTCCTATATCATGAAAAAGGAAGATTATAATTACTACTATACAAGGAATAGTGTTTACCATGAAACATTTTGGGAATATACCGGCAACAAAAACTTATTTTCTATGCTTACTTTCTCCGCTGGTATCGAAAGAAAATTATCTTCCACAATTTCCCTGTTGGCAGAGCCATCTTTTAGTGTGCCAATATCCGGCGTTGGAGATGGAATGGTAAAGCTATTTTCAACTGCTTTACAAATAGGTCTCAAATATCAGCCATCTAAAAAACATTGATTAAATTTTTGGGGTGAGGCAACTATTATGAAGTAGTAAACGATTCAATACAAAACCACTTTATGCGACACTCAAAATTTATTTCAGTCAGTTTTTTATTGATATTTTCAGCAGCACTTTTTTTTATTTCATGCAGTAAAAAAGAAACAGTTCCAGCCCCGCCACCTGTTGATCCTTGTGCCGGCAAAACAATTATTGTCTCGTCTGTGCCTGTGGCAGCTACTCCCTGTGGAGATAATGGCAGTATTACCGCATCGGCTACTGGAAGTGCCGGATTTACTTATAAATTAAACAGTGGCGGTACCTACCAGTCTTCCGGGCTATTCAGCAACGTTAGTGCTGGTACCTACAACGTCTTTGCAAAAGATGCTGGTGGTTGTGAAAAATCGGCAGCTGTAACAGTGGCTGCACCGGGCAGTGCAGGGGCATTATTTACTGCTGTTAAAAATTTAATGACTACAAAATGCCAGCAGAGCTGCCACAACAATACCGTTCAAAATGGCGGGATGAACTGGGCAGTGGATTGTAATATTGTACAGTTCAAAGGCAGGATAAAAGTAAGGGCGGTGGATGAAGGTACCATGCCGCAGTCAGGTCCTTTGCCCCAGTCTGAAAAAGACATTATTACCAACTGGATAAATGCTGGCGGAAAATTTACCGATTAGCGTTTTCAATTGCAAAAGTCAATGAGTTTTTACCGGTTCACTTTATCTAACTCCTGCATCCCTTCAAATGCCTTTTTATTTTCAGAGGTGAATTATTTTTTTAATCAGCTGGCAGTGCCGCTTTCAGCTGCATTTATCATTCAGAATATCAGAAGATATTTTTATATTTACTGATTTATAAGGTAATACCAACAGTACCTGTGCCGTTCTTTTTGAAAAAAAATAAAGAATAACGAGTTGGTAAAAGAATCAAAACCGGGAATTATCCCCCGGCTCTTACAAATATTTGGATTTTGTTGCTTAGCTCATTATCTTCGCCATCCTTATTTAAGGAAATAAACCCTATTTATTCACAACCCAAAAAAATTTCTATTTTTTATGGCTGTTAAAATGAGACTGCAACGCCACGGGTCTAAAAAAAGACCCTTCTATTTCATCGTTGTAGCAGATGGTAGAAGCCCTCGTGATGGCAAATTTATTCAGAAACTCGGTACGTACAATCCACTGACTGTTCCTGCAACTATCCAGATTGATCGTCAAAAAGCTTTGGACTGGTTACACAAAGGTGCACAGCCAACTGACACCGTACGCCGTATCCTTTCTTTCAAAGGGGTATTGTTCCTGAAACATTTGCTGAGAGGTGTAAGCTTAGGCCTTTTTGATGAAGCTGCTGCAATGCAAAAATTTACTGCATGGAGTACTGAGCATGATGCTCATGTGGCCAGGCGCCAGGGAGCCCATAGAAAGGCCCGCCAGGATAGCCGCAACCAACCGGTAGTAAAGAAAGTAGAAGCGGTAGCAACACCAGTGGCTCCGGCACCTGAAGCTCCGGCAGAAGAAACCAAGACAGAAGAATAAATCACCTCTGTTCCGTGAATTCTTTCAAGCAATCTCCATTTGAGGTTGCTTTTTTTGTTTCCATAAAAGATGCAAACTAATATTTCTTTGCCTCTTAATTTACTTAGTGCCTTTGCGTGGGATGCCTTTATTTTAAATAGCTTCTAACTATCTTGCACCGCATGAGCCAGTATTTTAAAATAGGAAAATTTGCCGCCAGTCATGGGTTAAAAGGTGATTTGGTATTACAGCACAACCTTGGAAAAAAAACTTCTTTAAAGGGGCTGGAAACAATTTTTATTGAAGAAGGGAAAGACAATTTTATGCCTTATTTTATTAGTTCCACCTCCATAAAAAACGACGGAGAGGTATTTATAAAATTAGAAGGAATAGACAATAAAGAAGTTGCCAGGAAATTAACTCCTAAAGAAATATGGCTAGCAGAAGACGATTTTAAAAAATTTGCTGCCAAATCATCACCTATTGCCATGCTTGGTTTTAATATGATAAATGATGGACAGGATCTGGGCGAAATACAGGAAGTGATAGAACAGCCTCACCAAATTCTGTGTACTATTTTACTGGATGGCAAAGAAGCATTGATACCCATTCATGAAGGATCACTGGAAAAAATTGATTTGAAAAACAGGAAAGTATTTGTAACCTTGCCGGATGGCTTGCTGGATATTTACAGGTAATTTATTTGTAAATTAGTAAAGTGAATAAAGAACCTCAACGCATAATAGCCCATTTTGACTTAGACTCTTTTTTTGTTTCAGTAGAAATTTTAAATAATCCATCACTGAAAGGCAAGCCGGTGTTTGTAGGTGGCAGCGAAAGGGGAGTAGTGGCTGCCTGCAGTTACGAAGCCCGGAAATTTGGTATTCATTCTGGTATGCCATCTAAAAAAGCATTACAGCTTTGCCCACAGGCAATTGTAGTAAAAGGCACCCGTGGAGAATACAGCCGCTATTCCCGTTGGGTTACACAGATTATTGCAGCCAAAGCCCCTTTGTTTGAAAAAGCTTCTGTTGATGAATTTTATCTCGATCTCACCGGGATGGGAAAATTTTTCAATCCCCTGCAATGGACAATTGATTTGCGTAAAGTAATCATGGAGGAAACACAGTTGCCCATTTCTTTCGGATTGTCCTGCAACAAAATGATGGCAAAAATTGCCACCAATGCAGCTAAGCCAAATGGTTACCTGCAAATTCCTTTTGGAAAAGAAAAAGAATTTTTAGCACCGCTTAATGTTGATAAAATTCCCGGTGTGGGAGAGCATACACATGAAGTGCTGAAGGCAATGGGTATTTATACCATTGGCGATGTAAGTAAAAAAAACAAAGAAGAGCTGGAGGAAAGACTTGGTAAATGGGGCATTGATTTGTGGAATAAAAGTTTTGGCATACACAACAGCGAAGTACTGCAATACCATGAATCAAAATCAGTATCCTCAGAAAATACTTTTGATGAAAATAAAACTGACCTTGATTTTTTAATGAGTGAAATTGTAAGGCTCACAGAAAAAATTGCGTTTGAATTGCGGCAGGATAAAAAAGTAGTCGGCTGTGTTGCGGTAAAGATTCGTTACCCCGATTTTGAAACTACTTCCAAACAAACCACCATTCCCTACACCTGTTCCGATGATGAGATCATCCCGGTAGTAAAAAAACTGTTTCACCAATTATACAAAAAAGGCCAGCCCATACGCCTGCTGGGTGTACGTTTAAGTGAACTTACTCATGAAGCCATACAAGCCACATTGTTTGATGACAAAGAAAGAAAAACAGATTTGTACAAAGCAATTGATGATGTAAAGAACAGGTTTGGTAAACTTAAAATTAAAAGGGCTTCTTCAAATTAGTAAAATTTTACTGCCTGCATATTGCCGTCACTGCGACATGGCAGCAGAAGCGGCAGAAGGCTTACCATATTTGGTATGCTTTAGTTTGGCTTTACCATTTTTGAATGTTACCAGGTACAAATTATCAAATTCAGTATCGGGAATATTTTGCTGCGGAAAACTGGTAATGCCCAGCTTGTAAATAATTTTCGGAATGATGTTGCTGTGAGTAATAATAAGGATGTGCCTGCGTTGGTCTTTATTTTTTTTGATGGCAGCAAACAGCTTGACGCAACTGGTATCTGCAATAGATTGCACTGTATCTATCCCAAGTTGTAAACGCAAACTGTCTGCGGTATGTTGGGTGCGTTGAAATTCTGACATATAAATTCGTTTTATTTTTTTGCTTTGCAATGCTCTCATTAAATCACCTGCTCTTTTATTGCCATCAACTGTAAGTAACGGATCGGTACCGGTTTGTTTTTCTGCATGGCGAACAATGTAGATCCTTGCATTAGCAGTAAACGGCAGGATGCTTTGGGCAACAATAATATTTGCCCCTGTCAAACTTATCAGCAGTATTAATAGTTGCTTCATCCTTTTTATTATTGTATTTACGATTAAGAAATCAAAGCTGTCTATAAAGCTACAGAGATTAAAAAATATCGGTAAGGTATTCTACCAATATTAGCCTAGCAGGCAGATTGTAATTTTACACCATTGCCTGCATACCATTTGTATATACAATTTCGTTACTTTGCAAGCGTTTGCGTAAGCTTTGTAACCAACGGTTATTTTTTTGATTAAAAAAGGCATTTTCAAATGTGGTTATCAGCAGCAAACAGCAGTCTTAAAAAATATTAAACAATATCATTTATGTGTGGAATAGTAGGATATACCGGCCCGAGAGAGGCTTACCCGATTGTAATTAAAGGATTAAAAAGATTAGAATACCGTGGCTACGACAGTACCGGCGTGGCTTTGCTGAATGGCGGCCTTAAAGTATATAAGAAAAAAGGCCGGGTGGCCGACCTCGAAGAATTTGTTGTGGGATCCGACCTGCACTCTCATATTGGCATTGGTCATACCCGTTGGGCTACCCATGGCGAACCAAACGACCGCAATGCACACCCCCATACTTCTGCCAGTGGCAAACTGGCCATGATACACAATGGCATTATTGAAAACTATGCCCAGATAAAAAAAGACCTGAGCAAAAAAGGCTACACATTTACCAGCGATACCGACACGGAAGTATTGCTCAATTTTATAGAAGACATCAAGAAGAATAATGAATGCAGCCTGGAAGAAGCAGTAAGGATTGCATTGAAAAGAATTACCGGAGCTTACTGTATTTTATTGATCGATCAGGATGATCCGGAAACCATCATTGCAGCAAGAAAGGGCAGCCCGTTGGTAATTGGTGTGGGCAAAGGCGAACATTTTTTAGGCAGCGATGCTTCTCCAATGCTGGAATACACAAAGGAAGTAGTGTATGTAAATGATTACGAATTGGCCATCGTAAAACCCAATGAACTCATTCTTAAAAATTTGGGTAACGAAAAAATTACTCCCTTTATCACCACATTGGATATGGAACTGGCAGCAATAGAAAAAGGCGGCTACGACCATTTTATGTTGAAAGAAATTTTTGAACAGCCCAGCACTATCCATGATTGCTTACGGGGACGTTTGGATACGGAACATGGCATCATCCGGCTTAGTGGTGTGCAGAATAATATTGAAGCATTCAAAAATGCCAAACGTATTATCATTGTTGCCTGCGGCACCAGTTGGCATGCAGGGCTGGTTGCCGAATATGTCATTGAAGAATTGTGCAGGATACCGGTGGAAGTGGAATATGCTTCAGAATTCCGATACCGCAACCCGGTGATTAATAAAGGCGACATCATCATTGCTATTTCACAAAGTGGTGAGACAGCAGATACATTGGTGGCGATTGAAAAAGCAAAAGAGCAAGGTGCAATTATTTTTGGAATTGTAAATGCAGTGGGTTCTTCCATTGCAAGGATCAGTCATGGTGGAGCATACACCCATGCAGGTCCTGAAATTGGCGTTGCCAGTACCAAAGCCTTCACCGGCCAGCTGGCAGTGCTTACGATGATGGCACTGATGATTGCAAAAGAAAATGGCAGCATACCAGATGAACGCTACAATAAATTATTATTTGAACTGGAAGCAATTCCTGAAAAAGTAGAAGCGTTATTAGCCAATGCAGATGCAATAAAACTGATAGCAGAAAAATATAAAGGAGCCAACGATGCATTGTTCTTAGGTCGTGGTTACAACTTCCCCATTGCTTTGGAAGGAGCATTGAAACTGAAAGAAATTTCTTACATCCATGCAGAAGGCTACCCTGCTGCAGAAATGAAACATGGCCCTATTGCATTGGTAACAGAAACTTTGCCGGTGGTGTTTGTTGCAACTAAAGACAGTTACCACGAAAAAATTGTAAGCAATATCCAGGAGATAAAAGCCCGTAAAGGAAAAGTAATTGCCATCATTACCGAAGGTGATGAAGTGATACCCGGACTTGCAGACGATGTGTTTTTTGTGCCGCCTGCAGATGAAATTTTGGCACCAATGCTGAGTTGCATCCCTTTGCAATTGCTTTCTTATTATGTAGGTATTGCCAAAGGAGTGGATGTAGACAAGCCTAGAAATTTGGCTAAGAGTGTGACCGTAGAATAATGCCCCTATCCCCTAAAGGGGAACCGGAGTTCATAAATCAAAACGCTTTTTTATTTTGCATACAATAACAATTTTAAAATTTTAATCCCCCTTTAGGGGATAGGGGCATGAATATTATTATCAAACATCCGGTAAATGAATTGGGCTATAATTTTATAGAACCTAAATATCTTCCAGCAGGTAAAGATGAATACTACCTGAGGTTTGAACAAAACCCCCACCGCAAAGATTACAGGCAGCTGACTTCCACCGAAATAGAAGTGCTGGTGCGTAACCGCAATACTTCTGATGACTGGAATAAGATTTTTGTTTCAGAATTTTTCCGACCGGAGCTGGTAAGGAACTGCAAGTTTCATGGACTGATACGCATTGGCAAACTGGAACCTTATTATTTAGAATTTCACAATTTAAGATTGCCCGTAGGTTTATACAATTGCACCATCATCAGTTGTGATATTGGCGACAATGTTTGTATTGATCATGTAAATTATTTAAGCCACTACATTATCGGCAATGAAGTGATGATAGCCAATGTAAATGAATTGGCCAGTACCGACAAAGCAAAATTTGGAAATGGAATTCTGTCGGATGGTGAAGAGGAAAGGCAACGGGTGGTGCTGGAATTGTGCAATGAAAATGGCGGCAGGCAAGTGATTCCATTTGACGGGATGCTGCCCGGCGATGCCCATTTGTGGAGCAGGTATATTGCTGATGAAGCGCTGATAAATAAATTTAAAGAATTTACCGATAAAAAATTTGACAGCCGCCGTGGGCATTACGCAGAAATTGGCGACCGCACGGTAATCAAAAACTGTAAGATCATTAAGGATGTAAAGATTGGTACTGATGCTTATTTGAAGGGTGCTAATAAATTAAAAAACCTTACCATCAAAAGTGATGAAAACCGTACTTCCCAAATTGGAGAAGGCTGCGAAATTGTAAATGGTATTGTGGGTTATGGCTGTCGTATTTTTTATGGGGTAAAGGCAGTTCGGTTTGTAATGGCTTCTCATTCTCAATTGAAATATGGTGCAAGGCTTATCAATTCTTATCTTGGTAACAATGCCACCATCTCCTGCTGTGAAGTGTTGAACTCTTTAATTTTTCCGGCACATGAACAGCATCATAACAATTCATTTTTATGCGCAGCTTTGGTAATGGGACAAAGTAATATTGCGGCAGGCGCCACCATTGGCAGCAATCATAACAGCCGCAGCCCGGATGGTGAAATCATTGCTGGCCGTGGGTTTTGGCCGGGTCTCTGTGTAAGCCTCAAACACAATTCCAAGTTTGCATCCTTTACCATTTTGGCCAAAGGCGATTTCCCTGCGGAGTTAAATATCAGTATTCCATTTAGTTTGGTAAGCAATGATGTTACCAATAATAAGCTGGTGGTAATGCCGGGTTACTGGTTTATGTACAACATGTATGCACTGGAACGCAATGCATGGAAATATGTGGACAGGGACAGGCGTACTACCAAATTGCAGTACATCGAATATGATTATTTAGCACCGGATACCATCAATGAAATATTTGATTCATTACAGTTATTGCAATCATTGCAGCCAAATGATTCCGGTACGGCTTATACAACAGGTTGGGAAAATACTTCCCGCCAGGTAGAGATATTAAAAGTCCCGCAATCTATAAGTTTGTTTAAAGAGCTGGTACAATATTATGCAGCAGTTGAAATAATGAAACTTATCCGGCGCAGTAAATTCAGCAGTTTTGAAGAACTGAAAAAATCACTCTCTGCCAAACTGCAGCGAAGTCAGTGGCTCAATATTGGCGGACAGTTGATACAGGAAGAGGATGTAAAAAAATTCATCACCAATATCAAATCCGGTAAAATAAACAGCTGGCAGGAAGTGCATAATTTTTATGTGGTGCAGGGAAAAATATATGATACCAATAAACTCAACCATGCTTACACATCACTTCTTGAAATATTAAATATTACTCCAAGACAATTTACACCAGCATTGCTAAAGGAATTACTGCAACAGTTTGTTACCACCAGAAGCTGGATGTGCAAAGGCATCTACGATTCCAGAGCTAAAGACTACAGCAACCCTTTCCGTAAAATGGTGTATGAAACTAATGAAGAAATGAATAAAGTGCTTGGCCGTTTGGAAGATAACAGTTTTATCCAGCAGCAGATGGGTGCATTGGATGAGTTAAAGAAAGAAGTGAAATCGGTAGTGAGGAAATTGAAATTATAAAGGCTACCGGTCAATCAATTCTTCCAAAGTTTTCTTTTCTAAAATTTTTAGTGTGGCATCTCTTGTTTGTACCATGGCTTTGTTGAGGCCGCAGGTAGCTTCATCGCAGTCTTTACATTTTTCATAAAAGTTCAGGCTTACACAGGGTATCAGCGCTATGGGGCCGCCTACCAAACGAATGGCTTTAGCAAGTGTAATTTTTTTTGGCGACTGCAATAAGTAATAACCACCACCTTTTCCTTTTTTACTTTCCAATATACCACCCTGCTTCAATTCTAATAAAATTGTTTCTAAAAATTTAATGGGGATTTTCTTCTTCTTCGATATTTCAGAAATCAGCACCGGGCCTTCACCAAATTTGCCGGCTAAGTAGCCAAGGGCTTTCAGTGCGTATTGAGTTTTTTTAGATAACATCCGGTTAAGGTAAATAAAAAATAGAAATAAAAAAATCAAAATAAAAGTCTACTTATTTTATAGACTATTGTATATTTGCAGCCTAAAACATTTTACTATGAGTTTACGCTTAGGGGATATTGCTCCCAATTTTAAAGCAGCCACCTCTTTAGGTGAAATTAATTTCTATGAATACCTGGGTGATTCATGGGGAATTTTATTCTCACATCCTGCTGATTATACACCTGTTTGTACTACCGAACTGGGCAGGACAGCAGCACTGAAAGATGAGTTTGCCAAACGCAATGTAAAAGTACTGGCACTAAGTGTGGATCCGGTTGATAAGCACCTGGGCTGGATTGGTGATATCAATGAAACACAAAATTGTACGGTAGATTTCCCCATCATAGCAGATGACAGCAGGGAAGTTTCTACCCTGTATGATTTTATTCATCCCAATGCATCTGCCACCGCTACAGTTCGTTCGCTGGTAATCATTGCACCAGATAAAACAGTAAAGCTGATCATCACTTATCCGGCATCTACCGGAAGAAATTTTGTAGAAGTATTAAGGGTGGTTGATTCACTGCAATTAACAGCTAACTACAGTGTAGCCACACCTGCCAACTGGAAGCATGGCGAAAACGTAATTGTAGTGCCGGCAGTAAGTACCGAAGATGCAATTAAAAAATTCCCGAAAGGAGTGGAAGTGATAAAGCCGTATTTGCGCTACACACCACAGCCGAATATTGACTAGAGGGTCGGGGCGCTCAAAGCGACCTGAACCGTATAAATTTTTATTTGAGTTTTAGATCAAGGCCGCTGTTCAGCGGCTTTTTTCATTGCTAATTTTTTCACTGTAAATACTTCTCTGCAGTGAAATATTGAAGCTTTATAAATTCTTTTTCAACTGTTGTATCAATGCCCGGATGTCTTTATGAAGTTCTGCTGTTAAATCAAATTCCTGCCCAGTGGCATCTTTAAATTTTAATTCATAACTGTGAAGGGCAACCCGGTTCAGTATTGGCCTTTCTTCCTCATCATGCTTGCTTAATTTGTATTTCTTTTTGATGGAGGAAAGCAATACAGGTTTGCCATCGCCATACAAAGGATCGCAGGCAATGGGATGGCCGATGTTTTTTGCATGTACCCTTATCTGGTGGGTGCGGCCGGTATGTATCCTGAATTTTACCAAAGAAAATTTGCCCAATGCTTCTGCCAGTTCGTAGTCTGTCAAAGAAGGCTTACCTTTTTTATTTACCACCATTACTCCTTTCAGGGCAGGGTGTTCCATGATAGCAGCATCAATGCTTCCAGCGGTTTGCTCCAGTGTGCCATGCACCAGACCGAGATAATATTTTTCCATGCTGCGGTCTTCAAACTGCTTTGAAAAATACTGGTGGGCTGTTTCATTTTTAGCAAATAAAATAATACCGCTGGTTTCTTTATCCAGGCGGTGAACGGTAAAGATGCTGCCATACTTTTCTATCAGCATGTCTTTTAATGAAGGCTCAGATTGTGTCCTGTCGGGGATTGACAATACACCGGCAGGTTTATTCAAAACAATAAACTGATCATTTTCAAAAATGATATGCAGGTGATTTTTTGTAGTAGGGTTGCTTTGTGTTGACATAACCGGGCTGTTATTTTTTTACTGTTTCCTCTTTTTCTTTTGCAGGAGTTTTTTTGAAAGAGGCATTCAGGTATTTCAACAGCCTTACTTCTTTCTCACTTAAAAAACGCCACTTGCTCCGCTCTACATTTTTCTTGGTAAGGGTGGCGTACATTACCCGGTCCAGCCCTTTCACATCATAACCCATCGATTCAAAAATGCGTCGAACAATACGGTTTCTGCCGCTGTGTATTTCAATACCAATCACTGATTTGTCTTTTGCATCTGCATAAGCAAGAGAGTCGGCTTTTATTTCACCATCTTCTAATTGGATACCATTTAATATTTTATCAAAATCAGTTTTGGTTAAAGGCTTATCCAGCTTGGCTTCATATACTTTGGTAATGTTGTAGCTGGGGTGAGATAATTTCTGTGTAAGCTCACCATCATTGGTAAGCAGTAATACACCGGAAGTATTTCTGTCTAATCTTCCTACCGGGTAAACCCTTTCAGTAGTGGCAGCTTTAATCAGTTGCAACACTGTTTTTCTTCCCTGCGGATCATCGGTGGTGGTAATATAATCTTTGGGTTTGTTCAGCAAAATGTACACAAGGTTTTTGCTGACAAATAATTTTTTACCATTGAAAAGAATATCATCTTTTTCAGATACTTTAAAAGCTGGCTCAATTACAACGTTGTTATTTACTTTTACTTTTCCGCTTTTAATAACCGTCACTGCATCCCTTCTGCTGCAAACACCACAGTGAGCCACAAATTTATTCAGCGGCATCAATTCGTTAGAAACTGGAACAGGCTTTCCTATCTTTACAGGCTTTGGAGCAGGGATAGCAGGGGGAGCAAATTCATTGATGATACTTTTTATTTTATTAGCATGCTTAAAGTTGGCTTCAATGGTTTTTATTTTATCTGTTTTACCGGCAGTAATATTGGCCGACACGGGGGCGTTCAAAGCACCTTCCCTGGCGGCTTCCCTCAGTTTTCTTTTTTGTTCAAAATGTTTGTCGATAGCAACAGCACGTTCTTTCTTCGCTTTCTTTTTGTTCTGTCTTATTTCTTCCTTAATTACGCTGTTCTTTTTTTTCGGGGCAAATTTTTGAAAATGCGACTGCTTCATATTTGTAGTAGTTTGCTGTTGTTTCAACAGTAGTGAGCCGCTAAGGTAGTATTTTTTACGGGAAGGGTTTGTCGGGCTTATTTAAACTTTTGTGGCACCAGCAAAAAGAGGATAACAAATATTAATAAAGCAAAAACTGTTGTAACTAAACTTTTCATTGAGATTATTTGTGCAACAGATAGAGAGCGGGAAAAGTAGTTTAATCAAACGGCACTAACGATTTGTTAAGCCTTTAGAAATGGTCAGCAGTGTCCCGCTGTTATTGTCATCTTTCAGTATGTTTGTTTTCCAGGGAATATATCGGCTTAAAAAGTAATACTTTTGCCATGAATTAAAAGGAATGGTTTTTGACAATATCAAAATATGAAAAGAATAATTTTTATCTCCCTTATTTGTTTTGCAGTAGTATCCTTAAAGGCACAAACTGCAGCAACTGATTCAGCTGTTACCGGAAAAGTAATGGTAATAAAAGACAGCCGCCTGGATGTATTGCAGGAGAAAGAAGCTGCATTTAATGAAGCGTTGGCAACTAGTGTTAAGTCATCAAAAGGTTACCGCCTGATGGTGCTCAGCACAAACGATCGTTCGCTGGCAATGAAGGTGAGGGCGCAATTATTACAGCGCTATACCGACCAAAAAGTTTACATGAGTTTTCAGCCGCCGTATATCAAATTGAAGTTTGGAAATTTTTTAACTAAAGAAGATGCAGATGCTTTTAGAAAACAACTCATCAAGACCAAGCTGATCACCAACAATATTTACTTGGTGCCGGAAACAATTGAAGTAAAGCCCGACAAGAATAAAGACAACAGTATTACAAATTAATTGATGATACTAATAAGCAGATCCCAAAACTATTTCCCGTGAGTGAATCATTAGAGAAGCAAATAAAAAACCTGGCAAAAAAATATGCGGATGAATTTATTGGTATCCGCCATCACCTGCATGCCAACCCGGAGTTGAGTTATGAAGAATATGCAACCTCCAAATTTGTTCAGCAAAAATTAGCTTCTTATAATATTCCATTTGAAATAAAAGCCACCACAGGAGTAATTGGTTTGATAAAAGGAAAGAACCCGGACAAAAGGGTAGTGGCCTTAAGGGCCGATATGGATGCACTGCCCATTATAGAAGAAAATGACGTGGCTTATAAATCAACCAAGCCGGGCATTATGCATGCCTGCGGACATGATGCACACACTGCCTGCCTGCTTGGAGCAGCAAAAATTTTGAGTGAACTAAAAGACGAATGGGAAGGAACGGTGAAATTAATTTTTCAACCCGGCGAAGAAAAAAACCCGGGAGGCGCCAGTATCTTAATCAAAGAAGGCGTGCTGGAAAATCCTGCACCACAAACCATTTTTGGTATGCATGTGCATCCGTCACTGGCAACAGGCAGGCTTAGTTTCAGGGGCGGCATGGTAATGGCAAGTGCCGATGAAATTTATATTACCATCAAAGCAAAAGGCGGCCATGCTGCACAGCCGCATTTAACTGCTGATACCATTTTAATTGGGTCCAATTTAATTGTAGCATTGCAGCAAATCATCAGCAGAAATAATAACCCGTTTAATCCGTCGGTGTTATCCATCACTTCTTTCCAGGGTGGCAATACCACCAATGTGATTCCTTCAGAAGTAAAGCTGATGGGCACTTTCAGGGCAATGGATGAAGAGTGGCGTTTTAAAGCACATGCGTTGATAAAGAAGCTGGCAACAGAACTGGTGGAAAGCATGGGCGCTGCTATTGATATTAAAATTGACGTAGGCTATCCGCATGTTTTTAACAACGAAAAGCTGAGTGCTGCTGCCAGTAAAAAAGCGGCGGGCTTCATGGGCAAAGACAAGATAGAAGAAACAGAACTAAGAATGGGGGGCGAAGATTTTGCTTTTTATTCTCATAAAATTCCGGCCTGCTTTTTCCGCCTCGGTACAGGCAATGTAGCCAAGGGCATTACGATCGGCGGGCATACACCCACCTTCAACATTGATGAAGATGCAATCGAAATTGGCATGAGTATTATGGCTTTGCTGGGTGCCACCAATGCGGAATAATATTGTGAATGATATTCTGTGATTCTAAAGCACTCATCATTCACCATTCACAATTGACTATTCACTTAATCATTAAATAGTTTTTATGCCTCCCATCAAAACAGCATTACTTTCTTTCGGCATGTCGGGCAAAGTTTTTCATGCCCCGTTTATCAGTATCCACAAAGGGTTTCAACTGATGGGTGCATGGGAAAGAAGTAAAAAATCAATACAGGAAATTTATCCCGGTGTAATATCTTACCCAACATTAGAATCCATCTTAACAGATGATGATATTGAACTTGTAATTGTAAATACTCCCAACTACTCCCATTATGAATATACCAAAGCCGCTTTGCTGGCCGGTAAAAATGTAGTTGTTGAAAAAGCATTTACCAGCACTTCGGCAGAAGCAGTCGAATTAAAATTGCTCTCAGAAAAAATGGGAAAAAAAATCAGTGTGTTCCAGAGCCGCAGGTGGGACAGTGATTTTAAAACAGTAAAAAAAATTAAAGATGCCAACCTGTTGGGTGAGATAGTGGAAGCGGCTTTAAGTTATGAAAGATTTAAACCTGTCATTGGCCCTAAGCAACACAAGGAAGCTGCAGGGCCGGGTGCAGGTTTGCTGAACGACCTTGGGCCACATTTAATTGATCAGGCACTTGTTTTATTTGGTATGCCACAATCCATTTTTGCCAGCGTACGTAATACCAGGGAAAATTCCAAAGTGGACGACTGGTTTGAATTGCAGTTATTTTACTCAGCCAGTATTATAACGTTGAAGTCGGGAATGTTTGTGAGAGAACCTCTGCCTGCATTTATTTTGCATGGTACAAAAAGATCGTTCATTAAAAGCAGGGGCGATGTGCAGGAAGCCGCATTGCTGGCAGGAAACAAACCAACTGTTGATGATTGGGGAATAGAGCCGGATAAAGAAAGCGGCTACCTGTACACAGACAAAGATGGCATCATTACCAAAGAAAAAATTGCCACTGAGCAGGGCAATTATTATTATTACTATGATGAAGTATATAAAGCCATCGCAAATAATACAGCTATGCCCGTTACCTGCGATGATGGCATCAATGTAATGAAGCTGATAGAAGCCGCTGTGAAAAGCAATGAAGAAAAAAAGGTAGTGGAGTTATAAAAAATGATGATTAAACTGTAATTAAATTTTTTATAAAATATTCTTCTGTATTGATCAGCTCTTTTGTAAAACCCATCACTTTTAAAAATGCTTCATGATTTTTGTTGGCTACTTTTTTATAAATAATACGTTTAATTCCTTTGGCTACTAAGTAATCTCTTTCTTTTTCAAAAATAAATCGGCCCACTTTATAGTCCCGGTATTTTTGCAGTGTATAGTTCAGCAACACTTCTGCATCACCATTGGCCGATACCGTAGCGCTGAACATATTGGCAATTACCAAATCACGGGTCACAACAAAATTCAGATGCTGTTGCATTTGCCCCGGTTTAAATTCAGGGAAGTAAACAGTGATATCTTTTTGATAAAACTGCAAAAATTTCTGCGCCATTTTTTCATCGCCGTTAAATTCCAGCATGTCAAAATTTTCCTGCCGGCGATATACTTTGATCAGGTAAAATGCATTGATGCCAAGCAATATCACATTGGTAAGCAGCACCGGGAAGGCCTGTAAAACGATTGCGTAAATAATAAAAAATACATTGCCCAGAGTATTGAACCAGCGAAACTTTAAATCATTGCTTACCAGCAAAGCGATGATAAGGCACAGTGATGCCAGGTAACCAAAGTAAGGAGTGATCTGTTGCAGCATAAACATTTCTTTTATAAGGCTGCAAAGAAAAACTATTTCTTTTTAATGGCAGTGACTGCTTTGCCGGGAAATTTTTTTAAAAACAATGGGAGGATTTTATACAGGCAGATATGAATTGGCTCATAAATAAAAAGGCAACCATCGTGGCCGCCTTTTTACTGCTAAGCATGGTGCAGCTCAGCTTCCTTCAGCTTCGACAAACCCAGCGCAATACCCTCGTCAATTACCTGGTAGGTATTTACGGAAGTGTTGCCTAAGATGGGCTCCAGCAAATTTTTAAGCGAAGTCGCATCAGGGGCTTCCCAAATGCAGGTGGCTGCTTTGTGAGAAACATCAGGTAAAAAAGCAAGCACTTCAAAACCTTCGGGAAATTTTCCTCCTGATTGAACAATGCCCAGAAATTCTTCTGATTTACTAATCTGGTGGTGAACTAAAGCGTACATAAAACAAGTTTTAATTGTTAAAAAAATTGTTACTAAACGCCGTGTACAAATACTGAATATTTGAAAGAACGGGACTGTGAATTTATAAAATGCTTTCAGTGATTGCAAGCCTTTTTTTTGCACATTTTAAACTTTGCCTGAGTATAGAAAACGTTGCGGCAGCTTTGTTTTTATATAAAAGTGAAACAGCAATAAATGCAAAGCGTCACCTTGTTATCAAAGAAATTATCTTGTTAATTTCAGTGCATCTGCCAAACGTTGTGCAGCATTGTCCCAGTTGATAAGGTTAAATAAAGCATCCACAAAATCAGTACGTTTGTTTTTGTATTTAAGATAATAGGCATGTTCCCAAACATCAATAACCAATAAAGGAATGCAACCCCACTGTGTGAGTTTTTCATGGTTCTCACATTGTAACACAGTTAAACTATCGCTGTAAGGCTGGTAAGCTAAAATGCCCCAGCCATTGCCATCCACATTTTTAGAAGTCTGTGCTATTAAAGATTTCAGCCTTTCATAACTGCCAAAATTTTTCTCTATCCGTTTTAATAAATTCCCGGTGGGAAGGTTTTGTTTATTGGTGAGATTGGTCCAGAAGATAGAGTGCAGCACATGCGATGAAAAATGATAAGCTAATTTTTTTGTCCAGTAGTCAACCGTTTCCAGGTTGCTATCGTCCAGCGATTTTTTAATCATTGCCAGATCTTTGTTAGCAGCTTTTACTGCTCCGCCATGATGAAACGTGTAATGCAAATGCAGGGTTTCTGCATCCATATAAGGCTCTAAAAAATTTTCACTGTAAGGCAATGCCTGCTGAATATAATTGCCGTTTGCATCAACCAATTTATCAATATTATTATTGGTTAAATTTTGTGCAAATGCATTGGTAGTGCCGATAATGGAAGCTGTTCCAACCAGTACACCTGATTTTAAAAAGTCTGCTCTTTTCATAAAAATAATTTTAGTAGGATACCAATAATTGCTGCAATGGCAATGATATAAGTCTCCTGAATTTTCTTAATGTAAAGTAAGGCTAAAATAGTGGCAGCGGCAATTAGCACAGCAGGGATGTCAAGTGTTACAGAATGATTTTGGGTAAAAGTATTTACTGCGATAACAAATACCGCCCCCACCAAAGCCCCCACCACAGCGGCTGTTATGCCATCCACAAATGCTTTGATAGAAATGTTCTTTGATATTTTTTTAAAATAAGGCGCCGGGATAACGGTAAATAAATAGCAGGGTAAAAATGTAGCCAGTGCCGCAACCGAAGCCCCCGGAAAACCTGCTATCAGGAATCCAATAAAACCAACTGTAATTACCACCGGGCCAGGCGTAATCATGGCTACAGCCACTGCATCTAAAAATTGCTGCTCCGAAAGCCAGTGATTTTCTGTAACTACACCGGCATGTAAAAATGGAACGATGGCCAGGCCGCTGCCAAAAACAAATGCACCTGCTTTGGTGAAGAAGATGGCAATTTTTTCAAGTGTTGAAGTTTCGTAATTCCAAAAACCTATTTGCAAAAGCACAAAACTGTTTGCCCCATTTTTATTCCCCCATTTTGGCGGTGCTTTTATAAACATGTACAAAAGCCCGGCAGCAACAAATAATAAAACCTGTTCCTGTTTTGTGATAAAAGTGGTGGCTGCTGCTGCCGCAAAAAACAACCAAAGTATCCAGTTTGTTTTGAAAGAAGCAAGTGTAAATTTCCCGATTGATTTTACGGTGAGTTTATAAGAACTCATGGCAATGATTCCGATAACTGCAGCGCCTACCCCATAAAAAACTGCCTGCATCCAGTGAAGCCCGCCGTACAGTTTGTAAGCAATGCCCAGCAAAACCACCATGATAAAAGAAGGGATTACAAAAGCAAGCCCTGCCAGCGTGGCGCCTAAAATTCTGTGGTGTACAAATCCTAAATAAATGCTCAGTTGTGCAGCCAAAGGGCCGGGCGCCAGTTGAGCCAAAGCAAGTCCCTGTTTATATTCTTCTTCAGAAATCCATTGGCGGTTTTCCACCAGGTCTTTGTGCATATATCCTACCAGTGCCACCGGGCCGCCAAAGCCAGTGGTGCCTAATTTTAAAAAATATAAAACGAGTTGCCGTAAAGTGTAGGTGGGGTGGTTTAGATCGGTCGTCATTTGCATCGTAAATTTTGTTGTACAAATGTAACTTGAAATCAATATGCAGCTGATTGATCTTCCGTCCGCCCTGCTTTTGCAAATCTTTTGTTGGCGTAAGTACTATTAATCAGGTAAGTCAGAAGCTTTTACTTTCTTTATAATTCCGTTTTCAGATAGTACCAGAACACCGTTGGACTGGCGTTTAGATTTTAGTAATTTTTGAAAAGTAAGGTCAAGCCCTTTTTTAACTCGTTCTTTAATTTCCGAATTTTCCCGGGTACTATTTTTCATAACTTTCTACTTTTAATTAGTTCCCAAATTGTATTGTCGTAAATTTTTGTTTCGTCATCTATAGAACCTTCAGCAATAAATTTGTAAGGTGTATTTGAGTTATCTATTACAATCCAGTAATCACAAATGTCGATAAAAAACTTGGTAAGATTTTGTAGTCCTTTGTTATATCTTCTGATGATAACTTCTTCTGGAATATTATGACCTCCTTCTGAAACTCTTGTTTTGACTCTTTCTATTGCAAGATTTACATCGTTTAACCAGAAAAACAATAATGTAATCTTGTAGCCCTTTTTTCTTGCAAGCTTAATTGTATTTTTATAACTGAGAGTTGTCAAAGTAGTTTCAAAAGCAAAATCAACTTTTGAATCCAGCAATTCATTTATTCTTTCCAACATGATTCTTCCTGCATGAAAGGATACACTTTCCGGTTGAAAAGGTGAAAGCCCCCTTGCGATTTCATCTGCGTTTACAAACTCTTTGCAATCTAACATCTCAGGGAGTACAGTAAAAGAAGCTGTAGTTTTTCCTGCTCCATTACAGCCTGCAATTATATAAATATTTAGCACCTTTAATTACTTTGAACCAAAAATACAAATATTCATGGTAAGTGAGGGCTGCTTGAGTATTTCCGCCAGCTCTTATATTTGCACTTCCCTTATACTAATTTTATTTAATTATCAATTCAAAACAGCACAAGCAAATTACCTCACCAGCACCGCACTGCCTTTTCTTGTAATCAATTCTCCTTTGTAAGTTTCTCCCTGTGCCATCCATACATAAGCCGCAGGGTCTTGTGGGTTGCCTTTAAAAGTTCCATCCCATCCTTTATCTTTTTGGGTGGTTTCAAATACCAATTGCCCCAGCCGGTTGTAGATCCTGAAATAGCGGATGGATTTCATGCCCAGCGTAATTGGCCTCAGTACATCATTCCTGCCATCGCCATTGGGAGAAAAAGCAGTGGGTACATAAAAACTTGGCGGCAGTAAAAATACTTTTATTCTTACCGAGTCAACCCCGGTACAATTTTCTGGGAGCTGGGTTACCGTTAGTTTGTAAGTAATATTGTCTTCCGGTGTAGCAATGGCTCTTGCAGAACCATTGTCGCTGAGCCAGCGTGCAGGTTCCCATAAGTAGCGGTCGCCCCCGCTGGCATTCATTTGTATGGACTGGCCTATCACAATGCTGGTGTCCCTACCAAGCCCGGTTTTAGCCAGCACCGGCAAACGAACACTTACCAATGTACTTGCAGTAACAGGTTTGGGGCAACCGAATGTGTCGGTTACCGAAACAGTATAACGGGTATCCACAGTTGGTTTTACAGATATGGGTGCAGCAAGGTTGGGGTTGTTTAAAAAACTAACCGGCAGCCAGCTGTAGCCGCTGCCACCGCCTGCCTGCAATGTGGCAGAACTGCCAAAACAAATACGCTGGTCGGGGTTGATGCTGGCAACAGGGTAGGTCACTGTCCTGATCCTTACATTATCCCTGCTCTGGCATTTGCCAATATTGCCAATCACATTGTAAGTAATAAAACTATCCAGCGGAGTGGCAATGGGATTTTTAATATTATCACTGTTGAGAAAAGTAGCAGGTGACCATTGGTAACTGAGAGCATCACTCACTGTTCTCAAATAAAATGTATCGGTACGGCAAATGGTAGTGTCCCTGCCGGCATCAATGGTTACAAATAATTTTACATCTACAAAAACAGAATCTTTATTGATGCAACCAAACACATCCGTTAGTGTGGTGTAGTAAGTGGTGGGTAAATCCGGGCTCACCAAAGGGCTTGCAGCAGTAAGGCTGCTGATCTTGTAATTGGGGCTCCACACATAACTGGCTGCAGGATTTGTTTTTAACTGCAAAGTATCAATGGAGCAGATCAATGTATCATCCACCAAATTCGCTTCGGGCAATTCCCTTACCAACACCAGTACCGAATCTGCTTTGGTGGCAGTGCAGCCAGCCACTCCTACCAGCACTTTGTAAATAGTGGTTTTGGTAGGTGATGCAATGGGGTTGGCAATATTTGGATCGCTTAACCCGGTGGTGGGAATCCATTGATAACGGATGCCGCCACTGGCCTGCAGTTGAGCGGTGGTCTGTCCTTTGCAGATATAAGTAGCCGGACCTGCTTTTGCAATGGCCAATGGTTTTACAATAACGTTTTGCGTAGCAGTGGCAACACACTTGCCCCAGTGAGTGGTTAAAGTATATTGTGTATTGACAGCAGGAAATGCTTTGGTGATTTTTGCTGTGCTGTTTGCCACAGAACCTGCAGGGCTCCACTGCCAGGTAAGGCTGTTGGTATAATTGCCGTTGGCAGTAAGTGTAAGCGTATCATCTTCGCAAATGGAACTGGCAGAAGCAGTAATGCTGTTGGTAACATTGTTTACAGGATTAACCCTTACAGAATCCTTGCTTGTACAGCCGTTATCAGCAAGGGTTACAAAATATTTAGTGGCAACTGCCGGAAAAACTGTTGGACTGGCAGTATTGGCGCCGATGATATTGCCGGCAGGTGTCCAGCTAAAATTGCCTGTACCTGTTGCCGTTAGTGTCACCGAATCAAGGCTGCAGTAGGTGGTATCTTTTGGTGTTACTTTAAGCGGTGGGTTATCATTGATGGTTACGTCCCGGGTGGTGCTGTCGGTGCAGCCAAAGGTATTGCTCACCACCAGCTTAATAGTGTAAGTGCCTGCACTCGGATAAGTATAGGTTGGATTTTTCTGATTACTGGTATCGTTGCTGGCAGCAGGGTTGCCAAAGTTCCAGTGCCATCCGGTAGGGGTGCCGTAGTTGCTTATTGTCTGGTCTGTAAACTGCACGGGTACGCCTTTACAGTAAGGTGGGTTTACATTAAAGCCCGGAAAAAATCCAGGGTAAACTTTTATCACCACTACATCTGTATCGGTGCAATCTGTTCCCCGGTTTACAATCAGTGTTACATTAAATACGCCGGTATCAGGATAAGTAAAAGTTGGATTCTGCACATTGGATGTATCATTTCTGCGTAAGGGTATTCCAAAATCCCAGAACCAGGTTTGTACATTTGCATTGCTGCCGCTATTGGTGAAATTCCTGGTAAAACCATCACAGGTTTTGTCTAATGGATTTGATTTAGCAGAGGGGATAACACAGTCATTTACCGTAAGCAAAAAATCTTTTCTGTGTTCTGCTATTACTACGCCGTTTCGCCATTCCCTCACAATTACATTCACCACATACTCCCCGGGAGTAGCGGGAGAAAGCCCGGTTATCAATCCTGTTTGTGGATTAATAAATGCCCCGGAACCCAGTGGGGACGAGCCGGAGTAGCCACCAGCATAAGTAACGGTGTTGTATAATGGAATATCAGGTTGCTGATCTAAATTTGAAGCGAAAGATCCACCATCATACGCTGCAGCAAATTGATAACTGAGTGAATCACCATCCGGATCATCGCCACCAAAGTCGAGCCTGATAGGGCTACCTTTACAAACCAGTGTGGTATCTTTTAACCTCACTACTGCATTTGAATTATGGCCTGCCGGCAATTGTTGTGTTCCCGGAATGATCGTTTCATAAGTAGCACCGGGGATGCTGCTGATTGTGGGAGCATTTGCAACAACATTCAGCGTGTTTGCCCTGCAGCAATTTTGATAACTTAATCGATAGCCGGCATTGTTATCATCCAATTCAACATTGGCCGAATAGGTATTTACTTTATAACAAATTATTGGATTGCTTGTAAGGCAGGGCGAATAGGTAGTTAAATTAATCCTTGGATTTTCAGTAAGCGGTAAAGTTATATTCTGCATCCGGTCGAAAGGGGAATTGTTATTGAATATGCCAACAATAACTGAGGTCGGTGGACAGGCGGTACTGGTACCAGCACCACAAGGCTGATCACATTCTGTAAACAACCTTAGTGTAACACTGTACCTGCTTCTGCCAGCGGATGAGCCAGCTCCCAGGTAAGTATAATAAAGCTCACCCCCTACAATATGTGTTGCAAAAATATCGGTAACAGAAATAAGGCACAGTATAGCAATAATAAATGTCTTCATCAGTATAAAGATAATAATAAATAGACGCAGAATTATCCGAAAAGGCTGCCCGTTATTTGTACGGGTTAAAAAGCGGATGTGAGTTTTTGCTATTACCGGTTACTTAATCCCTGATAAAAAGTCGAACAAAATTTTATTGGCTTTATCCCCCTCCTCCCACATACCAATATGGGCAGAGCTGGCGAGTATATATATATGCGATTGTGCCGGCAGGTAACATTGCTGAAGGCTGCTTTGCAAAGGCACTGCTGTATCCTGTTCGCCGATGATAAATAAAATTGGTTTATTGAAATTAGTAAGTACTGCTGTCCGGTCGGGCCGGGCTATCATGGCTTCGTAATATTGTATCAGTGCTGCTGCTGTAAAATCATTTCCCTTTTCAATCAGCTCCTCCATTTTTTCGGGCTGCTTTGCTGCATATTCTTTGGTAAATAAACCGGGGATACTTGTTTTTTAAAATGTACCGGCTCCATTTTCTTTAATAAATTCAATTGCTTTTTTTCTTACCAGTTTTTTTTCATCACTGTCAGCAAATGCAGACAAATGAAAAAGGCCAAAGCCGTTTAAGTATTGCGGATATTTTTCTGCAAAGGCAAGTGTAATATAACCGCCCATGCTGTGGCCGATGAGAGTCCCTTCTGCCAACTGGAATTCAAGATTGCAGATCTCTTTTATTATTTCGGCGTAGGTTTCAATGTTTGCATCATTGATCAATTCAGATTGTCCACTGCCAGGCAGGTCGGGAACAATAAGCCGAAAATGATTTTGGAGAAAATTTATTTGTGGCTGCCAGATGCTGCTGTCTTCGCCAAAGCCATGCAGCAATACAACTGTTTTCTCCTGACCGTAAACATGGTAAAAAATTTTTTTATTTTGAAAGCTGAAATTTTTTGTAAGCATAACATTTCAATTTATACACTCATGTATTTACTTACGCTCCTGAATAAAAGAAGCAAACAAATTACAATGAGGGAACTGTTTAAATGCTGAGGCAAAAAGAACCACGCCAGCAAAACAATGGTCATTGCTGCTGCGGTAAATGCAAAATATTTTTTAACCCATTGCTTCTTACTGTTTACAAAAAAAGCAATTGCAGCATGTGTGGGCCATGCCCAGAGTAAATTAAAATTTTCTTTTGTCATAATGTGGTCGGTGAAAGACCACATAAAGATTAACAGGATGCCTGTTAACCCGGTGAAAAAGAAAAACAAACCATCAAATCCCTGCAGAAATATTTGGGCAAACTTGTTTTTTAAAAAGCTTATTGCAATAATCACAAGAAGTAAAATAATAAAAACAGTTAAAGGCGAAAAAAAGGAGACTTTGTAATTATTTTTGGCAACTGGATACAAATTATTTTTAGACTGCACAAATGGATGATTGGCACTGTCAATGTTTTTCATCAGGTTATCTGGCAAAAAATCCATTTGTTCAGTTGTCATCACAGCATCACAGGGCTTGCCAAGCAAAAGATCAATACCGAGTTTGCTCCATTGCTGGTCGTTTCTGTCGAGGCAAAAATAAATGGCTTGCCGAAAGGTAGTGCCAATAGGCATTGCAGGGTTTTGAGTAAAAGCAGAATCGTGATTTTTTTTGAAAATATCCCTAACCCTTGTGGTACAATTGTCAAAACAAAAATCGTATTGGTAATACCGGTTGGCTACCTGGATATTATTATTCAAAAAATTATGGACAGCTTTTTTTTCTGCGTTGGTTAAATTCAAAACCTGCTCTGTCATACCTCTGTTAGCTGCTTGATAGTAATCTTGAAAATCTTTAAAATTTTCCATCGCAACATAATACCTCAATCTGCCCTTAATAAAATTTAAATAAAAATTGTCTTCAAATGCATCAAATGTTCCGTAGTTATAAATGGCATCCTGCATGTTGCTGCTGTCTATAATTCTAACTCCGGTATGGCCAAATGTGGTGTACAATTCATCATCAGGAGCACCCGGGCCGCAGGTGATAAGCGATATTCTTAAATGGGAAGAATCCTGTGCCAATACCTGCCGGGATAAAAAGCAGACGGGTGCAATAATGCAAATAAATATTATCCGATGTAAGGTTCTTTTCATATTGATGATACGAAAATAGCTGAATAAAGTATATTATATTGACAAAATAAAAGCCCCAAAGAATTCTTTGGAGCTTTTTATTTTGCTAACTTTTTTTATTGTTTTATAAATCTTATTGTATTGATATTCTGGTTGGCATCAATAGTAGTTAACTGGTAAATACCTGCTGCAAGCCTTGTGCAATCTACCCTGATAAGGCTGCTGCCTGCAGGGATTGACTGGTGATTGCTTTGCAATTTTTTTCCACTCATGTCTGTAATGAAGGTCTCGATTGCAGTGGCTTTATCACTTGCAATGCTGAGATTGGTTTCATCTTTTACGATCGAAGGATAAGGACCCACTATTTCCAAACCGTTGTTTTTACTGTTGACCAGGACTACCGGGGAATATGAAATTTTTCCATCAATATCAATCATCTTCAACCGGTAATAATTATGACCTGGTAAAGGTTGAGCATCAGTAAAATCAAATGGCATTCCACACCTTGCCTGTGTAGCGGTAATGCTGCCAATGCGGCTGAAGTTACGGGTATCAGCTGCTCTTTCTATTTCCATGGTGATGCTGGCACTGGTGCAGGTAAGTTTCCAGTTTAGTGCATTGCGGCTGCCATTACGCTGGCCACGGATATATTCTAATTTTACCGGCAATACATTTAACAGCGTAGCTGCAAGTGTAAACGGACTGAAAGTAGTAACACCGGTTGCTTTAATACTGCCGATGGTAGTAGTGCTGCCAGGTGTAACGGTGCCGCCTATATCATTCCAGTCAGTAGCATCAAAGTGAGCAACTCTTAAAGGTGTGATATCACTTATATGGCTGTTGGCATCATTCCAGAAGAAAGTAAGATCGGCAGTGCCGGGAGTAATTGCCTGGTCAACTGTCCAGTATTCAAACCTTGATACATTGTAGGTAGGGAAAGTTGCCAGTGTAGTTGGATCAATACCATAATTGCCATAAGGTTTAAAGAAATAGCGAACTGTATAGCTGTTGGTTCCGCCTGCTGTTACTGCCACTGTTACAGGAGCATATTTACTGTTGCTGCCCACAGGATAAGTAACAGTACCGTTGCTTGTACGCCTCATCTTACCATCTACATAAGCAGTGGCAGAACCGCCGGTAATGATACCTCCATTGGGCATATCCAGTAAACCATTTGTACTGGAGTTCACCACAAGCTTGCCGCTGTTAAGAATGAGGTTTTGTACCATTACGGTATCATACAGGTTAACAGTATCTTTTGCAAATGCCGGGTCAAAATTAATATTGAGTGTATTGAGTAATGCTCCCGGTACAAACCTTAATATGCCTGCATTACTGCCGGTACCTGTATTTTTATTGATGTTGAGAGTACCGCCATTGCTGTTTAATGATCCCGTGGTAGAGGTAGTAACGAAAGAAGCTGAATTCATATTGATTGTATTGCCAGCAATATTTAATGTGGTGGTATTGGTACCACTCTGGCTAAGTTGTATACCACCCCCGGCGCTCGTACCTAGTGTAAGGGTAGTGTTGGCCCCAAGTGTTATCACATCAGGAGATGTAGTGGTATCTCTTTGAATACGGTATAATTTGAATTCTGTACCGTTACCATTAAATGATTGCGTACCCGAGCCTCCGTTCATTGCAATGCTGATGCGGCCTGCATCAGAAGCATCAAAAGTACTTTGACTAAGACAATTGATATTGCCCATCACATTTAGTTTTGAAACAGAAGTGCTGGCGCCATTAAAACTTACCACTCCATCCATTATAAAATTACCTCTTACAGTAGTAGTGCCTGTTGAAAGATATTTTAAACCATTGGTCAATTTAAGATTGGAATAAGATAATGAAGGAATGCGTACGGTATCAGTAGCTGATGTTCCTGTTACTGCAAAATCAACCGTAGAACCAACATTCAGGGTATTGATAAATGGCTTGCGGAGATTTGCTATTACAAGTGTGCCATTGTTCATTATATCTACCCTTGAAGCCTGTGTAACAGAATCTGCATCCGGTAGCACAGTAAAGCTGATGGGGTTAACGCCATCACCTACCACAATATGACTGCTGTTGCCTGCATTACTTACATCCCATATTCCTGTATAAGTAGCATTGGTTTGGTTAACAATATTGAAATACTGGTAAGCATCTGCAAATGCTGCAGGTGAAGCTCCACTGCCGTTCAATGTGCTGCTCCAAGTACCCAAATTATTTAATCCAAGATTTGCTTTAGTGTTATAATAGTTTTGGTACACACCACCATTAACAGGAACGGTTATATTAGTGGCACCGCCACCGCTATTGGTAGTACTGCTGCTAAAAGCACCCAGGGGCGCTGAAGCAGCTATCCTTACATAAACAGGTGTGGCTGTTAATATACCGCCACTGTACGGTACCAATACGGAAGCACCAAATGGCCCGCTATTGCTTAATGATATTTCCAAACCGGTTCCTGCTGTAACAGTGATGTTTCCGGCTGAAGGTGCAAGGGTGGTTCCTGATAAATTGTAGGAACTAACGGCAGAGGCTGTTCCTGCAGAGGTGCTGATATTTAATACTCCGGGTTGAGAAAACAAAACCGGAGAAGCTGCACCGCAGGTGCTCAAAGGCGAGCTGCTGTTTCTTGGATTGGCAGCAGTGCCGGTAAAATCTAAGCTGTTGTTATTGCCATCCTGGCAACCATTGCTGGCACGCATTACACTATTGGTATTACCTCCAGATGTTGGCGCTGCAGCAGCACCTTCAAAACAATTGCCGGTACCATAGCCTACCATATCAACAATAGCCGGGTTAGGTAAACAACTGGTTATTGCAAAGGTATCATTGGATAAGGCAACCTTACCATTGGTACCACTCATGTTAGATGTTCCAAGAGCATCTTCAGTTGGCAATACTGCACCAACAGCACCGCCGCTGGCTAATTTTACTAAGTAATATTGGCCGGGCTGCAGCATAAAGTTGGTAAGCTTTGTTACCTGCCAGCTTGTGCCGGTGGCACTTGCATACTGCACACTCCAGTTATTAAGCGATTGGACAACTGGTGTAGGATTGAATAATTCAATAAAATCATTTTGAAATGCAGCGGCAGCGTTTCCTCCACCACCGTATACCTGGCTGATGACCACATTGGTACCTACCTGGCCCTGGGCTGTTATCAGTAAAAACGAAATCAGGACGCTTGTAAAAATTTTTTTCATAAACCGATATTTTAATTTGTCTTGTAAAGATGTCTTGTAAAAATAAACTTTTAAAGAATAAGACCGATAGGTATTTTCAAATAAAGAAACTATTGTTATCAACATAAATAAACTGAACCATTTGCTATGACAAGGTAGTAAAAAAAGCAAAGCTTTACCTGCTGTAATTCGGAGCCTCTTTAGTAATGGCAATATCATGTGCATGGCTTTCTTTCATGCCGGCGTTGGTGATCTTTATAAAAATAGCCTGTTGCAGTGCCTTGATATTTTGTGCACCGCAATAACCCATACCTGCTCTGAGCCCGCCGGTGTACTGATGTACAATATCTTTAACCGGGCCCTTAAATGCCACCCTTCCTTCAATGCCTTCGGGTACAAATTTTTTGATGTCATCTTCAGGATCCTGGAAATAGCGGTCGCTGCTGCCTTGTGCCATTGCTCCTAATGAACCCATGCCACGGTATTGCTTAAATCTTCTGCCTTCATAAATAATTGTTTCCCCCGGACTTTCTTCTGTCCCTGCGAATACATTGCCCATCATCACACAGGTGGCACCTGCTGCCAATGCCTTCACCATGTCGCCAGTATAGCGGATACCGCCATCGCTGATGATGCCCACATTTTTATTTTTTAATGCAGCAGCAGCTTCCATCACAGCAGTAATCTGCGGAACACCCGTACCTGCTACAATTCTAGTGGTGCAGATAGAACCCGGGCCAATGCCCACTTTTACCGCATCGGCACCTGCATCTGCCAAGGCTTTTGCACCTGCCCCTGTTCCAACATTGCCGGCAATAACCTGTATTTTTTTAAAACTTTTCTTTACTGCTTTCAGTGTATCAATCACGCCTTTGGTATGGCCATGGGCACTGTCAAGACAAATAACATCTACCCCTGCATGATGCAATGCTGCTACTCTTTCCAGTGTATCTTTTGTAATGCCCACACCGGCACCTACCAGCAATCTTCCGAAAGAATCTTTGATGGCGTGGGGATAGCTTGTGAGTTTTAAAATATCACCGAAGGTTACCAGCCCGATCAATACACCGGCTTTATTTACCACTGGTAATTTTTCAATTTTATTTTTCTTGAAAATGAGTTCTGCTTTTTTCAGGTCGGTGCCTTCCGGTGCAGTGATGAGGTTATCTTTGGTCATCACCGTACTTACTTTTTCTTTGTAATGGGTTTCAAAGCGTAGGTCACGGTTGGTGAGTATGCCTACCAATTTATGTTGTGCATTTACAATGGGGATGCCGCCAATTTTATTTTCTCTCATCAGCCTGACGGCCTCGCCGATAGTGGCATCGGGGCTTAGGGTAACAGGATCCAGTATCAAACCATTTTCACTTCTTTTTACTTTTCGTACCTGGTCGGCCTGTTTTTCAATGGTCATGTTTTTATGTAAAATGCCAAGCCCACCCTGCCTTGCCAATGCAATGGCCAGCGATGCTTCTGTTACCGTATCCATGGCTGCACTCAGCATGGGCACATTGAGGTGAATAGTTTTTGTAAGAAAGGCGCTAATGTCCACATCCCTAGGCAATACAGAGGAGTATGCTGGCTGCAAAAGCACATCATCAAATGTTAATCCTTCTACGAAATTTTTGTTGGAGTTATTGTTCCTGATGGGGATATTTCTTATTGCCATAGGCAAAGATAAGAAAAATGGTTTCTGAAAAATGACTGCTTTTATTTTTATCCAAAATCAGCAACAATAGCGGAATAATTTTCTTTGGATAATTATTAAACTTTTACCAAATGAAAGTATCCTAACAACCTTACATTTACATTGAAGCCAAACAATCGATACATTATGCTTAAAAAATATAAACCTCTTTTTGCCATCGTAATTTTTTTTTCGGTTAGCTTTTTATTATCATCTTATAATAGTAATGAAGAGGGCAATGTTTTTAAAATGCCGTACAAAAAAGCAGGGCTTACAGAGAGGCAGGCTGCTGCACATTTGCTGGACAGGTTTACATTTGGCGCTACACCGCAAGCCATTGATGAAGTAGTGAACACAGGTTTAGAGAAATGGTTTTCCGATCAGTTAGAGGGTGCTGCAGCTGATGCAAATTTGAATGAGCGGCTGAAAGAATATGATGCATTGACCATGAGCAATACCCAGGTATTACAGAATTTCCCAAGAGGGCCAAAAGTATTGAAAGAAGCTGTGGATGCAGGGCTCATCAATAAAGATTCTATTGATAAAACCAACAGGTCAACATACAAAGACAAGATAGAAGCGTACATGAAAGAAAAAGGCTACCGTCCGGAGAAAGAGTTGCTTCGCCAGTTTATCAACCAAAAAATTTTATCTGCCGCTTACAGCAACAACCAGTTGCATCAGGTGCTTACCGAGTTTTGGTTCAATCATTTTAATGTGTCTGCCACCAAAAATGATTGTGCACAGTTTATTCCCGTGTATGAAAGAGATGCTATACGGCCTAATGTTACGGGTAAATTTGCTGATCTTTTGCTGGCCACTGCACAATCGCCGGCAATGCTTTTTTACCTGGATAATTTCAGCAGCAGCGGCATCAATGAAGACATGGAAAAGCGGCAGCAAAAGTTGCAGCAGCTAATTGATAAAAGGGCTGCTGACGGAATGCCTGAAGATTCAAGCAGTGAGATGAAGCAGTTGCAAAGAATAAAAAAGAATAAAAATAACCAGGGCTTGAATGAAAATTATGCAAGGGAAATAATGGAACTGCATACACTGGGTGTGGATGGAGGCTACACACAGCAGGATGTAACCCAGGCTGCCAAAGTACTTACAGGGTGGACGGTTTACCCAATGAGTGACTATGGTCCGTCAAAAGCGATCCAGAAAATTATTGATAAAGTAGGTGAAGATAAACTTGCCGAAAAAGGGTTTGTACACAAAGGTGATTTTTTCTTTGCCATGCCCCGGCATGATACCAAAGAGAAAACAGTATTAGGAAAAACATTTTCTGCCAGCGGTGGATATGATGAAGGGATACAGCTCATCAACCTGCTGGCACATCATCCTTCTACAGCAAAATTTATTTGCCGGAAACTGGCAGTGCGTTTTGTAAATGATAATCCATCACAATCATTGATTGATAAAATGGTAGCGAGCTTTACTAAAAATGGCGGTGATATCAAACAGGTATTGATCAGCATGGTTTCAGCACAGGAGTTTTGGCAGAAAGAAGCGTTGAGGGAAAAAACAAAATCACCTTTTGAATTAGCCATCAGTGCCGTGAGAGCTTTAGATGCAGAAGTAAAAGCTCCTTTTATGCTGTATCAATGGATATCAAAAATGGGACAAAAATTATATTATTACCAGGCTCCCACTGGTTTTCCGGATAAAGCACCCTACTGGATCAACACTGGCTCCTTACTCAACCGCATGAATTTTGGATTGGCTTTTGCCGGGCAAAAAATTCCGGGTATCAGTTTTAATCTTGCAGCCATCAATAATAATCATGAACCGGAAAGTGCCGAAGCAGCACTGGCAACTTATTGCAAACTCATCATGCCGGAAAGAGATGTAAGTACAACCATCAAGCGGCTCACTCCATTAATAAATGATCCCGCCATTCAGCAAAAAATAAATGAAGCAGCAGGAAAGTCTTCTGCCGGCAGCAATGAAACCAGCATGAACAATGATGAAATGACGGACAATGCAATGCAGGCAAACAAAAAGGAAAATAAAAATATCAGTGAAGAAAAAGCAGCCAGGCAAATGCTGCGTAAAAATGGTAAAGGCGGTGATGCAGCAATGGCAAGTGCTCCCGGCAATAACAGTATGCTGGCGCAGGTGGTAGGAATTATTTTAGGTTCGCCGGAGTTTCAAAGAAGATAAAGCCGGCCTCCCCAAACCCCTCCAAAGGAGGGGCTTAAAGGCAGTAGTCAAAAAATTTAAGGTACTTGTGATTAGCTTGGCGAAGTCAACAAAAACAAAAAGCAACAAAGCAAAAAAAGTAAACTCTCAATACCAAAAAATTATCAATTATCAATCAAAAAATTATCCATTAAAATATGTCTTCCCGTAAAGCATTTTTAAAACACGCCGGTCTTGCACTATTTACTATTGGAGTGGGGGGAGTGCCAACATTTTTGGCGAAGGCTGCAGGCAGTAATAAATTATTGCGCCCATACAAAAAGAATAAAACATTGGTTTTTATTTTTCAGCGTGGGGCAATGGACGGCCTGATGGCAGTGACACCTTTTACCGATCCATACTTAAAAGCAGCAAGGCCTACCTTGTTTATGGATGCTGCCAAATCCGCTACAGGTAAGTCTTTGATAGACCTGGATGGTAAGTTTGGGCTGCATCCATCCATGGCTGCATTTGAAAATTTGTTTAAAGAAAAACGCCTGGCCATTGTGCATGGAATGGGCTCGCCCAACAATAGCCGCAGCCATTTTGATGCACAGGATTACATGGAAAGCGGCACACCATTTAACAAAGGAACTGCCAGTGGATGGCTCAACAGGGCGGTGGGTTTACTTGGCCATGATGTCACACCTTTCCGTGCAGTGAGTATGACATCTGCTATGCCCCGTTCTTTTTATGGCGACAATGAAACCATTGCTATCAGTAATCTAAAAGACTTCGCCATACAGCTAAAAGGAAATTCCGCAGGAGCTAATTTTGCCGCTAAAAGTTTTGAAGACCTCTACGATCAAACCAGTTCAACACTGCTGAATAAAACAGGCAGGGAAAGTTTTGATGCGGTGAAGATGCTGCAGAAAACAGATGTAAAGAATTATCAACCAGCTAACGGAGCCATCTACCCCAACAGTCCTTTGGGCAATTCATTAAAGCAAATTGCACAACTGATAAAAATGGATGTAGGCCTGGAAGTGGCTTTTGCAGAAAGCGGCGGATGGGATACTCACTTTAATCAGGGAACAGAAAATGGTGTGTTTGCAAGAAACGTGGCCGACCTTAGCAACAGCATCGCAGCCTTTTGGAAAGATGTAGAAACCATGCAGGATGATATTACACTAATGACCACCACAGAGTTTGGCCGTACCGTAAAACAAAATGGCAGCGGTGGTACTGATCATGGAAGAGCAAGCTGTGCCTTCATCCTGGGCAATGATGTGAATGGGGGAAAAGTACATGGAAATGTACAGTCATTGGCAATAGAAAATTTAGCTGATGGCCGTGACCTTGCAGTAACTACTGACTTCCGCAGCATCTTTAGTGAAGTAGCTGACAGTCATTTAAAAATTAATAATGATACTGTTTTGTTTCCTGATTGGAAGGGGGATAAGATTGGGGTGATGAAATAATTTTGTAAACAATCAAATCATTTTATACAACTTTCCCGGCATACTTGCCAGCAAGCCCTGCATCTCAAGCATCAGTAATGCAGCAGCTATGGCGCTGCTGCTGAGGCCACTTTTAAAATAGAGTTCATCAATCTGTATGCTCTCTTGTTTTTGTAAAATATCCACCACTATTTTTTCATCCGGACTTAGTTCTATAAATAATTCTCTTTGTTTTTTTGCAACATGTTTTGTTGCAGGTTTCCAGTTCATCAGTTCCAGCAGGTCTTCTGCATTGTTTATTAAAGCAGCTTTATTGTTGCGGATTAAATAATTGCAGCCTTCACTTTTACTGTCAGTAACTCTGCCTGGAATGGCAAACACATCTTTGTTATAATTATTACCCAGCTCTGCTGTGATGAGTGAGCCTCCTTTTTTTCCTGTTTCAATTACGATCACAGCATCACTGATACCAGCAACGATCCTGTTGCGTTTAGGGAAATTTTGTTTGTCGGGATTGGTATGGCTGATGAATTCTGTTAGCAATCCACCATGCTCAATCATTTGCTTAGCAAGTGTTTTATTTTGTGTAGGATAAATCCTGTCTAAGCCGTGTGCTAGTACGGCAATTGTTTGCAGGTTGTTTTTTAATGCAGCTTTATGTGCAATGGTATCAATGCCAAATGCAAGGCCACTCACTACTAAAATGTTTTCGCTTGCAAGGTCTTCCATTATTTTTTCACAAACTGTTTTGCCATAATCAGAATTATTACGGGTACCTACCACCGCAATTATTTTTGATGTATTCAAATCGGCATTGCCCCTGTAATACAGCAATGCCGGGCTGTCATAACAATTCAATAATCGTTGCGGATAATTTTTATCAGTGATAAAAAGCGGTGTGATTTTGTATTTTTCAATGAAGGCAATTTCATCTTCGCTGCTCTGGAAATTTTGAAATGCTTTAATACTGCCTGCTCTTATTGTGCCAATGCCTTCAATGCTTTCCAGTTCTTTTCTTTTTGCTTTAAAAATAGATTGTGCATCACCATAAATATTCACCAATGCTTTTGCATGTACATCGCCAATGTTGGGGACAAGGGTGAGGGCAATTTGATAAAGCAGGTCGTTGATCATGAAGAAAAAAATAATTAATGAATGCCTGAATTAAAGTTAGGCAAAACAATAATTAATTCACCTTATCTTAAAGAAGATATTTGAAATATGTGCTGTGTCATTCCCCTTTAGGGGATAGGGGCATTACTTACCACACTGAGTTCCGTCCTCCTGTTCAAAGCCCTTCCCTGCTCTGTGGTATTGTCTGCAATTGGCTTGGCTGCTCCCAATCCCTTTGATTGCAAACGGTTATTGGTTATCTGTTTGCTGGCCAATAAATAATTAATTACCGCTACGGCCCTGTTGTTGGAAAGTGAAATATTATCCTGCACTTTGCCTACATTATCTGTATGCCCGGTAATAATAATTTTTAAATTGGGGTTGTCATTCATCAGCTGAATTACTTTATTTAGTTCTACCATCGACTCCGGTTTCAGTTCTATTTTCTTTGTATCGAAAAAAATATTTTTTAAAATAACAGAAGCTCCTTCCTCGATTGGCTGCAGGGGAATGTTGGCAGTAAATACAGAATCAATGCTGCTGTTATTGAGGTTATAATTTTCGGAGAAAAATAAATATCCTTTTCTGTTTACATTAAAAGCATAATCTTTTCCCACTGGTAAAGTGGTTAAATAATTCCCGTCTTCATCTGTCTGTACTTTGCTTATCAACTGGCGGCTGTTGATATCCGTTAGTTCTACTGAAGAAGGCAAACCCAGCTTTGTTTTAGAATCAAATACCTGCCCCTTTACCCACAGTGTTTTTGGCGGACGGATATCTTCCCTTAATTGAAAACTGTAGAGGTCAAGAGCACCATGGCTGTCTTTTCTTTCGCTGGCGTAATAGGCCGTTTTGCCATCAGCAGTCACAATTAAAGAACCTTCATCATCAATGGTGTTAATGGGATAGCCGAGGTTTACAGGTTTACTCCAGCTGCTGTCGGGTTGTTTCTTTGTATAAAATAAATCTGTTAGTCCATAACCAGGATGTCCATTGCTGTTAAAAAAAAGTGTTTGATTGTCGGCATACATGAAGGCACAGCTTTCATCAGCATTGCTGTTTACATCCGGACCCAAATTTTCTGCCCTGCTCCATTTACCTTTTTCACTGCGATGTGTAACCCAAATGTCTTTACCACCATAGCCTCCCGGCTGGCTGCTGCTAAAATAAAGATCTCTTTTATCAGGAGATAATGATGGAGCAGATTCCCAAAAATCGGTGTTGATAATAGCGCCCAAATTTTCTGCTTCACTCCATCCATTTTTTCTTTTGTAGGAAATATACAGGTCACAACTGCCCTGCCCTTCTGGATAATTGCAACCGGTAAAAATTATCCATTCACCATCCTGCGAAATATTTTGTGCCCCTTCATTTAAGTTGGTATTTACTTTACCACCGAGTGGCTGAGCCTTGCTCCACTTGCCATCTTTCAAAGTGCTTTCATAAAAATCTTCATCACCTTCCACCCTTCTTGTAAAGATTAATTTTTTGCCATCAATAGTAATGGAAGGATAATATTCAGGATGAACAGAATTGATACTGTCACCTAAATTTACCGGAGCAAAAACATAATTGTTGGAAGGATGTTTTTTTTCATACTCCACAGCAAATTCATACACCTGTTTTCTGTAGTTGCCAGCCTTAATGCTTTGTTGATTTAATTTACTGTTTAGCAAAAAATGATTTACTGCAATCAGTGCTTTATCAAATTGCCCTTTGCCTGCAAGTGAAATAGAGTAGGGTAAAAAATAATTGGAGGAATAAACAGTATCCAATGCAATGCCTTTTTCAAAATCAATAACAGATGAATCGTAATTTTTTAAATTGGCATAGATGCCTGCTCTTGATAAATAAGCATCCACAAATGTTGGCTCTATACTGATGGCTTCATTAATTTTTGAAATGGCTTTTCCGTATTGCTGTTTGTTGGCTGCTTCATAAGCCTGTGCATAAATGTCAGCGGCTTTTTGGTTTACTTTTTCCGGATCGTACCATTGAGAATAAGAAATAAGAAATAAGAAATGAGAAATAAGGAATAAGAAAATTGCCTTTGTGCAACCGGTATCAATTTTTTTCATAGTCGAAATTGAGAACTAAAGTTAGCCACAAAAAACAAAAAATAATTGTAAAAGCTTTTTCTCTCCAAACAGGAAAGTACTGATTATCAATGTATGACTTACTCTTGTCCGTTTTTTGTCCGGTGCCCGTCAGGGTTTTGTCGCCTGTATTTTTAGCGAAGTTAATCTGTGCGACATAATTTTAATCAAGTTTAAAATATTACAGACATCTAAAAGAAAACAAATGTTTATAATTTCCTAAAAGCTTTACGGGTGGTAGTTTTTTATGCATAACGATTGAAAACATCATTTCAATAAAACATCAAATAATTAAAATGATAGGCTACTTAAATTAATTATTTTAAATGAAGAATTATATGAAACATTACACTATGTGCATGCTGTTTGAACCGGCGAACATAATAAGAGTACAGGCTCACAGTAATTATTGTAAAATCCATTTTACAAATCTGACAGGAACATTGGTTATATCAAAAGTCCTGCACTTGGTACAAGCAAACTTACCTTCTGATATGTTTTTAAGGGTGCACCGCAGTCACCTTGTAAACAGATTATATATCAAAAGGGTTTCCGGTACACATACAAAAACAGTTGAATTAACCAACGGTGAATTTGTTTCTGTCAGCCGCCGCAGACATGCCGTTTTTCACCGGATTAACCCGGAATGAAAAGGAAAACTTTATTATCGGAAGATTACCTGAAGCAAATCCGCACTATTTTTTAGAAGAAACATAACCAACAAAACAGCAAATTAACTGAACATGAAAAAATATTACTTCCACTCATTACTCACCATTGGGTTTGTTTTAATCACCCATTTTTTGATAGCGCAGAATAGTGTAATACTTACTAGTGGTGCCGGTGTGTGGAAACCGCCGCCAGGTGTGAAATCATTTTATGTACAGTTGTGGGGTGGTGGTGCCGGTGGCAATGCAGAATGGGCTCAAGGTCAATTTGGCTATAACGGTACGGGCGGCGGCGGTGGCAGCAGTTTTTCCCAAAGCATTGTTTACATCGTGACGGCCGCAAAACAGGCAAGTGGATATGGGTACAAAGTGGGTGTTGGCGGGGCTTTAAATCAGGACGGCACAAACAGTTTTTTTGAAAATTGTTTTGCAATCGAAGGATATAGAAGTGGATTGGAACGGCGGAAGTCGCCCATAGCAGGTGAAGTAGCTGTTTCCAATTTTGGTGGAATTGGCGGGCAGAGTTGGAGGAATATCTTTGATAATCGGTGGCAGGGCGGCGGTGGCGGATCTGGCAGGACAAACGGAGAAGCCGCCGGAGGCCAAACCGCAGGCGATGGGTTTCATGGATATGGTGGAGATGGTGCCGGTGGTGGTGGCAAAACAGGTGATTATGCAGCCGGAGCCCCGGGTGGTGGCGGATCAGGTGACCAGGCTGGTGCCAGGGGCGAAATCAGAATTTTCTATACCTGTGACTACACACCTGGAACTATTGGAAATGCCCACACCGTACCTTACCTTCCAGAATTGCCAGCAGGCACAGACTTCATAACAAATGTAACAAGCCCAACGGGCTTTGGTTACACTTACTCCTGGGAGAGCAGCACAGATAATGTAATCTGGACGATACTGCCTGGGGCCAACCAGATTACGCTGCCTATACCTGCTATACAGAGCAATACGTATGTCAGAAGAGTAATAAACGGTTGCGGTACAAACAATACTTCCAATTCAGTCTTGATCAAAGTATTCAGCCAAGGCAATGGTAAAAAGAACGGGGTTATTTCCGGAAAAGTAACCAGTAAAAATGGAATCACAGCAGTTCCGGGAGTTACCATTACCGTTCAAAAAACAGTTAGTTTAAAAGGTAGTCCTCAAAGCTTCCCATATACCAAAGTAACCGAATCAGATGGCACTTACACTATAAATCCCATTTTTTACGGTGATAATTCAATAGAAGGTGGAGACCCTGATAATGTAAGCTTTACTATTATTGCTTCTAAAGCCGGGCATAAGCTTTCCACAAGAAACCCTGTAACCCTTTCAAATATTATCCCCACCTCTACAGGCAACAATTTCATTGACAGCACGGTTTATTCTATAACGGGCAGGGTTACACAAACATGTGACGGTTGTCTGTTTGGCTCCAGGGGGCCATATGGTGTTGGGAATGTAAAAATTTCGTCCAACGACCAGACCGTTACAGCAGTTTATTCAGATTCGTTAAGGGCAGATAGTATCGGGTACTTTGGTATTACCGTTGCAGACCCCCAAAGCTACACGTTTACAGCAGCATTTTTAAACCACAAGTTCGTTCCACCATCGCAAAGTTTTACAATTACTAATGATACATCCAATATTAACTTTTCAGACACCTCAACAAGGTTGATTTCTGGTAAACTCACCGATATGGCTGGTAAACGCATTGGTTCTGCAATTATAAAGTTTGTAGGGATCTTGCAACGAAAGGACAGTACTATTGTTACCACGTTTCAAGATACTGCCAATATCAACACAGGCGATAGCTCTTATTCTGTGAGGCTGCCGACAGGCACTTATAAAGTAACTATTGATGCATTTACACCTGCTTATCCCTCAAATGATGCCAGGTATATCCCTCAAAGTGATGTTACTGATTTCTTCAATGTAAGAGTAATTGAACCGCTTATAAATATCAGTACTAAGGATTCAGTAAGAAATCTTGTTTATCACAGGACTCCGGTTTTTGTAATTAACGGGCTGAAAGACACCGCTTGTAATATTGACCAGAACAAAAACCCTGGCATTGTATTTAGAACGAACGCACCAAAGCAATTTCAGGTATACGTTTTTGAGGGGCCGCCAAGCCTGGGCAACCGTATGCAGGTAACCAGCGGAAATAATCAACCTGATACGCTTTCGGATTATATTCGCTTTTACACCAGTATCACTCAACGTAGTTCAATTGCCAATGCCGATACTATATTTTTCCGGCTTAAAAATGCATTTACTGGCCCAATGATCGATTCCTTTTTTATACCCGGCGCACCCAATACGATAGCTCCTTTTACAAAACCATTTGAGGTGCATTATACTGACCGATATGGAAGAAAAGCAACTTCATTTAAGCCGAAGACAACAGTCGTGGGGGTTTTTAATCCCACACAAACGTTTACCACAGCATTTCCTGAAATACCGTTTCTGATTTTGCATGCACCACCCGGCGACCAGAGCTATAGTTTTTGGAGCAAGGATAGCAGTACTGCATTAACCAAAAGCTGGTCTGTGGGAAGTGATAAAGGCAATGATGCATTTGTTAACGTATCTCTCGGTGGTACCATAGGATTATCAGAAGGACCGGTTAGTATTGATGTTCAGGTAATTGCCACGGGCAATTACACTCACGAGAATCATGTGAATAGTGGTCTTACTGATGAAATAGAATCAACAGTCACCACTAACCAAAAATTCCAAACTTCTAAAAGTCTCCGGGTAACTGGAAACTCCGGCGATGTTTACATTGGTAATGGAACAAACTATAAATTGGGTAACAGCATTTATGTTGATTTTAAACAAGGCACTCCGGTTGGCGCCTGTGAAATAGAAAAAGATGTAAAGCTGATAATTGGAGTGGATACTTTTAGAACCGAGTTTGCCTATGCAGAAGATCATATAGTAAATGTTATTATACCACAACAAGACAGGGTGTCGAGGGAAGCAACTGACCCGGTTAAACGGGCTGAAGCTGCTAACCAAGTAAAGGTATGGCAACAGGTAATAGACAACAATAAAATCAACAAAAAAATTGCTGGGTCAAGTAGAAACCGATCGTTTTCACATGGAGTAATTATAGAGGAGTCAGAAACAAACAGCAAGTCAGCCACAAACACCATTACCTATGATGTATTACTTGGCAACAATTTCGCTTACGAATTGGGTTTACGTGTGGCCAATGTCGGTGTTTCAGGCGGCGGTATGATTACCATGAGAGAAACATGGGGTAATTCAACAATTAACAATAGGAGCTCAGCAACAACCATGGGATATCACCTGGAAGACGATGATATAGGAGATTTCTACTCGACAGATATTAAAAAAGATCCGGTATATGGCACACCTGTTTTTGAACTTGTGGCGGGTACAAGCAGTTGCCCGGTTGAGCAAGGTGCACAAAACCGGGATCAGCCGCAAATTGTATCGGGTGATATGCGTTTTGATAGTTTAAATGTCAACACTCCTAAATTCTTTAATATTTCTTTGACCAATAAAAGTGAAAGCGGGGAGCCGAGGAATTATGAGCTATCGGTTGATGCAGCCACAAGCGACGGCCTGGTTATTTCTTCTTCCGAATCACCTAACCTTGCGGCGAATAACGGTAGCGTAATTTTTTATAACATGCCTTTCGAGGCCACTCAAAACGTGCAGATTAAAGTTGAAAAATTTAATCAAAACGACAAGGTTTTCTCCTACCCGAATGTTGAGTTTTACCTCACTGATAATTGTGGTGTTCTTCCCGTGCCAAACACGATATCTACCAGCAAGATATCATTTAACTATGCCAGTGCCTGTGGCGGTATTGCATTGGCTGCTCCGTCGAATGGCTGGGTAGTAAACACCAGCAACAATAATATCCTGCCTATTACGATGAACGGCTATACCTTATCCAACATAGACAGTATAACGTTGCAGTATAAAAAACAGGGTACAGCTGTTTCTGTTTGGCAAAGTGGCTTTACCATAAAAAAGGCAGGTATCACCGATTCCTCCAGCTATACCTACCCCTTCAATATTGCTGGTTTATTAGACACCACTTATAATCTCCGTCTAAGGCTGGTATGCCAAAACGGAGACATCATCTATAGTGCTGTAGCTTCCGGAGTTACAGACAGGAAAGCACCTTCTCTTGTAGGTACACCGCAGCCTGTAACTCAACTGTATAATCCAGATCGTGGTGAAATCTCTTTCAGCTATAATGAAAGTATCTCCAATGGCAATCTTAACCAGGGGGTTGTAGAATTAGTACGCAGATCGAACAACACCTTGGTTCCTATATCTGTTAACGAAGTGGCTGGAAAACTTATCATCACACCTCTAAACAGCCTGGGCAATACCATCGACAGCTTCCGGGTAATTGTGAAAAACATTGCAGATGTTTATGGCAATGAAAAAGTAAGACCAGACACTTCATTTTTCAAACTTGATCTAACCCCACTGGTTACCTATACAGGATCTAATGTTGCTACCGTGTATGTATCACCAGACTCAATTGCAGAAAACAGCACCGGTAAAATGGAATTGCATTTTAAACTGAGAGAAATAACAAATAAAATAACCCGTGTATATTTCAACCTATCCGGCAGTGCTTTGTATAGTACGGATTATAGGATTTCATACGATACAATCAGGAAGACAATTTGCGCTGATTCGGCTTGCACCAGATATCTTTATTCACCAGTTTATAACCAATTTTCGGATTCCCCCGGCTATGTAAATATAGATTCTAACAAAACAGAGGCTGTCATCTCTATTTATCCAATAGTAGATTTTGAAAACGAACCTGATGAAACCATCAGGGTACAACTGGTTTCAGGTCCTGATTATAAACTGCAGGATTCTGTATTGGCAACGGCAACCATCCTTAACTCCGGAGCCGCATGTCCGCAGAGTAATATTTTGTATGTAAACAGAAATGCCACTGGCAATAATTCAGGTATCAGCTGGTTGAATGCGATGACGAGCCTTCAGAACGCCCTCGCCAGTAACTGCCCGGGCATTACTCAAATATGGGTGGCCAGAGGCACTTATAAACCTACTACCAACACAAGCAGGGATTCTTCATTTGCCCTTAAAAATAACCTTACCATTTATGGAGGTTTTGCAGGTACGGAGACGGCACTGAGTCAACGTAACATTCGCCTTAACCCAACTATCCTAAGCGGAGATATCGGCATAGCCAATAGTAATAGTGACAACTCCTATAATGTTGTACGCAACGTGTCCAACGGACTTAATAGCACTGCCGTACTAGATGGCTTTGTTGTAACAGGAGGCAATGGCAATGGAGGTGGATTCGGTGGCTACGGTGCTGGTATAATTAATGTTAATAGTACCCCATCCTTTTACAATTGCTCCATTATTGGAAACAATGCGGCAATCTATGGAGGTGGGATGTATAATAATGGTACGTCGCCCCTTGTAGTGAACAGCATATTTGCTGGTAACACAGCCCAATATGGTGGTGGTTTGTATAATGAAAGCGCTGCTACCAAACTTATCAACTGTAGTTTTTCGGGTAATCTTGCATTTGCAGAGGGAGGCGCCATCTCTACATATGGTGCGGTTGTGCCTCAAATTATCAATAGTATTTTATGGGGGAATAGTTCGGGTATACGTAACGCAGGTGGTTCTGCCCCGGCAGTTACTTACAGTATTGTGCAAGGTGGTTACGCAGGTACAGGTAATCTAAATGTTGACCCGCTGTTTATTTTGCAACCTGCCCCTGCATTGGGCAATACCGGCGACCTGAGAGTACAGGGCTGCTCGCCAACAGTAAATGGAGGCAGTAATGGAGCTTTTCCAGCAGGCGTTAACACAGATTTGGCTTCTTTGCCCCGTGTGGCAAACACTACTATTGACATGGGTGCGTATGAAAGGCAGTTACCAGCAACATCTGTTATTATTTATGTTGATGCTACGGCTACCGGCAATAACAGTGGAGAGAACTGGGCCAATGCCTACAACAACTTAAGCAGTGCCATTACAGAATTAAACTTTTGTAGCCCCGGCACTACCATACAAGTTGCAGCAGGTACCTACACAGCAGCATTGAATACAACATACAATTTTGATAAGCTTGGTGCATCAATACTAGGTGGTTATCCTACTGGTGGCGGCACCCGAAACCCGGATGCAAACCCGGTAATTGTGAAAGGTAATGTACAGGTACTTAAATCGGTGAGGATAGATGGTATAAGGGTACAGAAGCAATAATCTTTTCTGTCGTTTGTTTAATTGCTGCTGAATCTTCTGACTGGGGGTGTGCTTTTTTGTGAATGTTGCAGGAATTGTATAAATCCTTTCGTCAGAAAGTTACTGTTTATGCCTATTTGTAAGTTGCTGTAGGAATACGTGTGATCTTAGCAGTGTGTTGTATAACTATAGGAACATTGTTTGCCTCAATTATAACTATGAAAAAAAGGACAATATATTTTCGTAGTTATAATTGTAGGATTATGGTAAAAACAAAAATGGAAATAAATGTGAAAAAATACAGGTATGTCATAGCAGTTATCCTTGTTGCATTATTACTAATTGTGATGGTATATTTATTTTATGAAAATCGGATTAAAACATTGGATTAAAACATAATTCAAAACAGCTTTCTATAACCGATAATAAAGTTTGAAATAGTCTTCAAATAATTTTAATTTATTTTTAGTGGACTTCAACATATTTTGAAACATTCTACCCAAATCAAATACCTGCAATATATTCCTCCATGTTTGCATCTGCACCAAGGTTAAAACGTTTACGCAGGCGCTGTTTTGTTTTATGCACACTGTCAACAGAAATACCCAGCATGGATGCCATCTGGCGGGTGGTGAGTTGCAGCCGGGTAAGTGCTGCCATGCGCTGTTCGGCTACTGTAATATCGGCGGCTGTAATTTTAAGCCGTTGAAAAAATAGCGGGAATGTTTTTTCAAAAAGTGATTTGAATTTATCCCAGTCATCTTCGGTTAAAATAGTTTGCTGGCTGAGTTCTGAAATGAGTTGCTGTTCTTCTTTTGAGATGACTTTATTATTCAACTGTTGTTCCAGCTTTTCAACCAGGCTCGTTTTTTCAATAATGTTTTCAGTAAACATTTTCAATTGCACCTTGGCAGATTCGATTTCCTGCTGTATCCTTAAATTTTCTTCCTGCATCCTTAATTTTTCCTGCTGGGAAAGTTCTTTCTGATGCTTTACTTTAAGCCGCTGCCTGTTAATGAGCAATAAAGCAATCACCGCTAAAAATAGTATGGCTGCTATGATAATATTACGCTGCAGCACCTGTTCTTCTTTTTCCCGTTGCAACCTCCGGATGCTTTATCGGTTTATTTCTTCATTAAGCCGCAGTTTTGAAATACTGATACTACTTAGGTAAATCGTTTTTTCTAATGAGTCGTCAAGTTTATTGTATTTACCGGAGTAAAAAAAAGCGCTGTCATTATTACCCAGGCTTTTAAAAATTTCTGAAGCAGTGTTGTAAGTATTCTGCAGGTAATTGGCGGAAGGCCATTTTTGCAACAACCCAAAAGCTTCTCTCACTTGAACGAGAGCTATTGCTTTATTGCCCAATGCAAGGTTGGTTTTGGCGGCCCATTGCAGAGAGTTGGCAGCATTGTCGTAAAACTCTTTTTCTTTACTGATGCTGTAATCCATCTCAAACAAAGGCAAGGCCGCAGTATAATTTCCCTGTGCGTAATGTATCTGCGCCATGTTTCCTGTAATAATTCCTTTCCAGGGCAGATTATTTATTTTCTTCTCTGCTTCCAATGCTTTTCGGTAATACAAAAAGGCAGAATCGTACTGTCCCATTCTGTGATAAGCAAGTGCAATGGTGTTGGAACAGGTCATGGTATAACTTTCCTTTAACTCACTGTTAGATATGTTTAAAACACTGATGGCTTTTTCTGAATACTTGATGCTTTTTTCATATTCCCTCACCCGCCACAGCATTTCACCCAATACAACATAATTGGCAAATGGTGCAGCAAGGTTGATTTTATCATACAGCTCAGCACTGTTCATCATATACATAACTGCCAGGTCCGTTTCGTCCAAAACATACATGTAATTACCGTACTTGCCGCTTACCAACGCGGTAAGATAATCGTCGTTGATTTCGTAAGCCAGTTGTATAGCTGTTGAAAGTACTTTTTTTACCTCCTGCTTAATTTGCTCTTTTTTAAATGGTGCAAATTCAGGAGAAGGCCGGTTGAAAAAAATAAGCACCCCCGCCTGCACACAATAATACCGGGCTAAAAAATAATTGTCTTTTGCTTTAGATTTTTTTTTGAGCTCTGTCAAAAAATTAAATGTGGAAGCACTATCTATTTTCAGCAGAAGGGTATCTAATTTAAATACTGCTTTATTTTCTTTATCGCCCGGATCGGCCAATTTTTTTGCCCATTCTTCTGCACTTAAAGCTTTCTTTTGACCAACACAATTGTGGATGGTACTTAAGCAAAAAAAAGAGATAAATAATGCCTTTAATTTCACTGGAATAAGGTTAGGTTTCAAGACGTAAAATAAGGGATTTTCGCTAAAAGAAAATTTTATGTATAGGTTGGAGTGAATTTGAATTGTAATGTATGTGCAGTTAAGCATGTTTTAGATAGCACATCCAAACTTAATTAAATAAGGTCTCTATAACACTTACGAATTAAGGCACACTAATATATTTATGAATTTGCAACGATAACTCCCATTGCGGATATTGCTTAATGTATTCAATAATCATTGGGGTAACCACGGAAGCTTTATCCCATTCTGGTTGTAAATACAATTTGCATTGCGGCGAAACCATGGCAGCATATTTTTCAGCCCATTCAAAATCTGATTTGTTGAAGATGACCACTTTTAATTCGTTGGCAAAGGGAACAACCGAAGGCAATGGCGCTTTGAATTTTTTTGGGGATAAACAAATCCAATCCCAGCTGCCGCTTAGTGGATGTGCTCCGGAAGTTTCAATATTTGTTTCAAATCCTTTTTCGTGTAAAGCCGCCGTTAGTAAATCAAGGTTGTGCATAAGTGGTTCGCCGCCGGTTATTACTACCAATCCTTTTTTTGAAGAAGTGTTTTCAATAATGGTCTTTACAATTTCATCCACTGTCATTTTTGGATGGGCATCAGCATCCCAACTTTCTTTTACATCGCACCATACACAGCCTACATCACATCCGCCGAGCCGAACAAAGTACGCAGCCCTGCCCTGGTGAAAGCCTTCTCCCTGCAGGGTATAAAAATACTCCATTACAGGAAAAGCCTCACCCTCGTTCCCTCTCCCAGAGAGAGGGCGGCCTGGCTGTTGTTCATTTATTTGGCTTTTGTAATTAAGCATTTCAACGTTTGTTTTTTATTCATCAACTGCAAGTGAGGTTGTTCAACCTTAAAAAAATCATACATCAGAAATCCTAGATTATACATTTTTCTTTGTGCATGCATTATAAGTATTCATCAACAAAGCTGCGATCGTCATCAACCCAACGCCTCCGGGTACCGGTGTAATATAACTGCACTTTGGTGCCACGTTTGCAAAATCAACATCGCCTTTTATTGCAAAACCACTTTTCTTTGTTACATCCGCTACTCTTGTAATACCCACATCAATCACTACTGCATTTTCTTTTACCATATCGGCGGTTAAAAACCGAGGCCTGCCTAATGCTGCTACAATGATGTCTGCCTGTAAACAAATTTCTTTTAAGTTAAGCGTATGGCTGTGGCAAACAGTAACCGTGCAGTTTCCGGGGTAGGCGTTCCTGTTGAGCAGGATGCTGATGGGCCTGCCTACAATATTGCTGCGGCCAATGATGACTGCATGTTTACCGTTCGTTTCAATTTGGTAATGTTCCAGCATTAGTAAAATGCCATAAGGCGTTGCCGGAATAAATGTTGGCTGCCCCAATACCATCTTACCAATACTCACTGGGTGAAAACCATCTACATCTTTATCAGGATGAATCAGGTTGATGATCTTTTCCTCACTGATCTGTTTGGGCAGCGGCAACTGTACTAATATGCCATCCACATCAGTATCATTATTTAACTGCTCTATTGTTTTAATTAAAACAGCTTCTTCTATATTATCATCCAGGCGGATAAGGTAGC
>JANLQY010000117.1:0-1559 GCA_031368105.1 Chitinophagaceae bacterium | reverse complement strand
TTACGCTCTATTGCCACTTCAGGAGATTGGAAAGTGCTGCTATCTTCCCCAATAAAGTAAGGGCTTTTATTTTTTACATTTTTGCGGTAGCTTTTAAACATATTCATCCAGCGGAGCTTTAATACTCCGAGGATACCTTCTTTTACTATGCCCTTATTCATTTTACTTTCACCATATTTACGGTCAATAAAAGTAATGGGAACTTCTGCAATAAGAAAATTAAGTTTCCAGGCTGCAAATTTCATTTCTATCTGAAAGGCATACCCCACAAAATTGATAGCGGCAAAATTCATTGTTTCCAGTACCTCACGGCGGTAACAAACAAAACCGGCTGTGGGGTCTTTTATAGGCATCCAGGTAATTAACCTTGTGTACAATGAAGCGCCTTTAGAAAGCAATATCCTGTCAGCAGGCCAGTTAACAACAGCGCCACCCTTTATATATCTTGACCCTACAGCAATACCGGCCCCCTGCTTACAAACTTCGTACAAACGTTCCAGGTCTTTTGGATTGTGAGAAAAATCTGCATCCATTTCAAAAATGTATTGATAGCCTTTTTTTAAAGACCATATGAAACCATGTATGTAAGCAGTACCTAAACCTAATTTGCCTTTTCTTTCTTCTAAAAATAATTGCCCGGGATATTTATTAAACAAAGATTTTACGATGGCTGCAGTGCCGTCAGGAGAGCCATCGTCAATGATCAGTACATGATAATTTTGCTGCAAAGCAAACACTGCATCGATGATACTTTCGATGTTATCTTTCTCATTGTAAGTTGGTATGATAACAATTTTTTCCAATACTTTTTGCGATGATGTATAACGAATTTACAATTTGTATGTTAATTTACCATCAACATATTTTCAACATTGTCTTTTTAGTTATTCTTTAACAGCGTCCGGTTTAGAATTTCTGTGAGTTTTTGCTTGGTATGCAGTGGGAAATCCCCTCTCATCATCCAGTCGTAATACTGAGGCTCCGCCCTTAATACATCGGTTACAGGGCGGCCTTTATGTTTGCCAAAATTAAATACCTCTACACCCTTATCATCAAACACAAACCTCCGGGCATAGTCAACTATTTTTTCTTCCCCAATTGCACTGAGGATAGAATCTACAGAACTTCCTAGCTGTGGATAGCGCTTTATTTGAGACAGCAAAACATCAATTGTAGCATTTACATCAGCTTCCGCACTGTGTGCATCAGTCAATTCTTTTTCGCAATAAAACTTATACGCTGCAGATAGTGTACGTGGCTCCATCGTGTAAAAAATATGCTGCACATCCACCATTCTTTTATTGCTAAGATCAAGCGTCATGCCTGCCCTTAAAAATTCTTCCATCAACATTGGGATATCAAACCGATTACTGTTGTAACCGCCTAAATCACATCCTTCAATAAATTGTTTTAGTTCGTTGCCCGACTGTTTAAAAGTAGGGGCATCTTTAACCATCGCATCGGTGATGCCGTGTATGTCAATAACATGAGGCGGAATAGGCATTTCAGGGTTCAGCAGCTTTCTTTTTACCTGCCTGGTGCCGTCCTGTAAAATTTTT
>JANLQY010000108.1:0-13210 GCA_031368105.1 Chitinophagaceae bacterium | reverse complement strand
CTTATAAAAAACAAAATAGCAGCACAAAACCTCAACGGAGTTCCGAAAAAATAGGGATAGACTCTCACCAATGAAGTTCCATCAAGGTTCAACTGCTGGTATCAAAAAAATATTCTCAATCTCCCTGTCACCCCTTTAGGGGATGGGGGCAAAAGTTATTTATGTATCGTTCTCACACCTGCGGCGAATTAAGAATAGCCGACATCAATAAAGAAATCACCCTCAGCGGTTGGGTGCAGACAGTGCGTAAGTTTGGCAGCATTACTTTTGTGGACCTTCGTGACCGTTATGGTATTACACAATTGTTGTTTTCAGAAAACCTGAATACACAATTAGATGCCAATCCGCTGGGTCGGGAATTTGTGATACAGGTAAAAGGTAAAGTGAACGAACGCAGTAATAAAAATGCAAACATCCCTACCGGTGAAATTGAAATTGCGGTGGCTGAATTTACCATCCTGAATAAATCTGCCGTGCCGCCATTTTCTATACAGGATGATACCGACGGTGGCGATGAGCTGAGAATGAAATATCGTTTTTTGGATTTGCGGAGAAATATGGTTAAGAAAAATTTAGAGCTTCGCTATGCTGTTGGCCGCAGTACAAGAAATTACCTGCATGAAAATAATTTCATGGATATTGAAACACCTTTCTTAATTAAATCTACGCCGGAAGGTGCAAGGGATTTTGTGGTGCCAAGCAGAATGAATCCAGGACAGTTTTATGCATTACCACAAAGTCCGCAAACATTTAAACAGTTGCTGATGGTGAGTGGTTACGACCGTTATTATCAAATTGTAAAATGTTTTCGTGATGAAGATCTTCGTGCCGACCGTCAGCCGGAGTTTACGCAGATAGATTGTGAAATGAGTTTTGTCGAACAGGAAGATATTTTGCAAATGTTTGAAGGTTTGGTGAAAAGAATTTTTAAAGATGTAAAAAACATTGATTACACGGATGTGGTAGAACGCATAACCTGGGAAGAAGCGATGTGGAATTTTGGAAACGATAAACCGGATATTCGATTTGAAATAAAAATTGCCAATTTAAAATTTCCATTACATACTTTCCCTAACAATAAGCCATTATTGGATGCTGAACTTTTCAATATCCCCCCTTTTGGCGGTGTAGTACCAAACACTTCAGCATACTCGCCGGATAACTCCCCTTCAGGGGATGGGGGTTCTGAAACAGTATTAGCTATTGCAATTCCAGAATGCAGTGAATACACCCGTAAGCAAACAGATGAACTAACGGAGTGGGTAAAGCGTCCGCAGATTGGGATGAAAGGATTGGTATTTATTAAATGCAATGCAGATGGAACTTATAAAAGTAGCGTAGATAAATTTTATGATGGCGAAAAATTAAAAGCCATTGCGGATGCAGCCAACGCAAAAGCAGGCGACCTTGTTTTGATATTGGCTGGCGCCGAAGAAAAAACAAGAAAAGCAACCAGCGACCTGCGGATGTACATGGCAGACAAATTAGGGATGCGTAAAAATGATGAGTTTAAATTATTGTGGGTACTGGATTTTCCATTGTTTGAATATGCAGAAGATGATAACCGCTGGGTGGCAAGGCATCATCCGTTTACATCGCCTAAGCCGGATCATATTGACATCATGATCAACAACAATCCCGTGATTGAAAATGCGGCTGAATATTTAAAACATCCTTATGCCGGTATTAAAGCAAATGCGTATGATATGGTGCTGAACGGAAATGAAATTGGCGGTGGCAGCATCCGTATTTTTCAAAGAGCATTGCAGGAAAAAATGTTTGCTGCATTGGGTATGGATGAAGCAGAACAGCAACACAAGTTTGGATTTTTGTTAGGTGCTTTTGAATATGGTGCTCCTCCGCATGGTGGGCTGGCATTTGGTTTCGACCGGCTGTGTGCTATACTCGGTGGTAGTGAAAGCATCCGTGATTTTATTGCCTTCCCTAAAAATAACAGTGGCAGGGATGTGATGCTTGATGCACCAAGTTCTATTGATGCAAAACAATTTGAGGAGTTGCAGATAAAGCTGGATTTGAAATAAGCATGGCAACATCTTGGAAAATATTCATTATATCTAATCTGTTTCAGGTGTTCTTGGCCACGATATTTGTTGTGTTCGTTTTATACCAGAGTAATATTTCATTCGAAAAATCAAACGACTTATTGGAGGTTTCGATAATAGGCGTTCTGTCGATAATACTTGCCTTTAATTGTATCAATAATGTTTTTTTATTGAAGTACTTAAAGGGGGCAGATACATTGACGCTCAAACGGAAAATATTCTTTTGGTGCCTGTTGGGTTTATTTACGGTTATTGTTGGTTTAATTGTTTGGGGTATTTCAGAAGCCTTTGCTGAAATTAATAGAGTTGATGAAGTTAACACATCTCTTACCCTGTCTCAGATTGTACTGTTATCCGGGATGTTCGGTTTTGTAATAAATGGAGTTTACATACTTTTTCTTCAGGTTGTGCTTTTTCAAAAAATAAAAAGAAATTATTTTTTGAAAAGTTCCTTCATAGTAACTGAAATCGGACAAGAAGCAGTAATATAAAGAAAATGAAATTTAAACAGGTGTATTTTTTATTGCGTGGAAAAATATTGATTTTCTGTTTCTGATATGCCGCTAGTAATCGTACACAATAAATAATAGCCAAGGAAGTGTCACTAATAAAATTTTAATAACCACATGCAACAAATAACTATTTACAAAATTCTAACTTTTATCCTCCTGCCTTTCGCAGCTTTGTTTGGTTTCTTTGCATTCGTCATATTTTTTATTGGGCTTGCCAATCCGGTTATCCTGTTGCCGGTTTTCATCATGGCCTGTTTTTGTATTTATACAATTGCCTGCATGATTTTTTTGGTAAAAGGAATTGACCGTCAGCAGCAGTGCAAACCATCTTTAAAAGACTGGATAAAAGTAAATGGTTATGTTACTGCTGTAATGGGGATGATGTCGCTCATTAACAGTTTCAGTGTTCTATTTTATCCAAAATCAACATTGATAAAATTGGCAGGGGAACTGCTGGCTGCACAGCCTGTAAAGCCACAGGGCATTACCGTTGAAGCAATCGCCGGTATGATGGCGGTACTGTCTTATGTAATGCTGGTTTTCTCCATTGTACTATTGATACAGCTTTTTATCAATTTTAAACTGCTTAGAAAATACAGCTACCTTTTTGCTGTCGGCACTCAATAAATATTTCTGAACAATGCAATTAGTGATAACTTAATTCCGGAAATTTGAACAGTGAATACATTAGCTCCATTAGCAGAACGCTTACGGCCATCTTCCTTAAATGAATTAGCAGGACAGCAGCACCTTACCGGTAAGGGCAGCATTTTGCGTACTGCTATTGAAAATGGCAAAGTACCCAGCATGATTTTATGGGGGCCACCGGGTGTTGGTAAAACCACTATCGCTAACATCATTGCACAAACATTAAAAGTTCCGTTTTATCAGCTCAGTGCAATTTCATCTGGTGTAAAAGAAGTAAGAGAAATAATTGAAACAGCAAAGACACAACAAAATGTTATACTCTTCATTGATGAAATACACCGATTCAATAAAGGCCAGCAGGATGCTTTGCTGGGTGCAGTGGAAAAAGGAATCATCACATTAATTGGTGCTACAACAGAGAACCCTTCTTTTGAAGTGAACAGTGCCTTGCTCAGCCGCTGCCAGGTATATGTGCTTAGAACTTTAGATGAAAATGACATGATTCATTTATTGCATCATGCTTTGCAAAATGATGTTATACTTAAAGAAAAAAATATTGAGCTGAAAGAAACGGCAGCACTCATTAATATCTCCGGCGGTGATGCCCGTAAATTATTAAACCTGCTGGAATTGGTAACGGCCTCCCCAAACCCCTCCAAAGGAGGGGCTTTAGAGCATGATGAAACATTGCTTATTACTGATGAATTAGTGATGAATGTTGCACAGCAACGCATTGCCATCTACGATAAAAAAGGAGAGCAGCATTACGATATTATTTCAGCCTTCATCAAATCCATCCGTGGCAGTGACCCTAACGCTGCTGTGTACTGGCTGGCAAGAATGATTGAAGGAGGCGAAGATGTAAAATTTATTGCCAGGCGGCTGTTGATTTTGGCAAGTGAAGATATTGGCAATGCCAATCCCAATGCACTGCTGCTGGCCAATGCTGCTTTTGATGCTGTCAATAAAATCGGTTATCCCGAATCCAGTCTCATCTTATCGCAATGTGCTATTTACCTTGCCTCCAGTGCTAAAAGCAATTCCGCCACAGTAGCCATTGGAGCTGCAATGAATGCAGTTAAACAACAGGGCGATCTGCCGGTACCATTGCACATTCGCAATGCACCAACCAGGCTGATGAAAAATTTGGATTATGGAAAAGGATACGAATACTCCCACAATTACGAAAGCAATTTTTCGCCGCAGGAATATTTGCCGGACGCTATCAAAGGAAATGCTTTTTATAAACCCGGCGACAATACCAGGGAAGAAGAACTGCGTAAACATTTAAAAACTTTATGGAAAGATAAATATGGTTACTAAAGAGCCGGGAGGCTCAAAGCGGCCTGAATCATAACAAATAATATTTATCATTCTCTTAATAGCAGAATGATTAATTTACTTTTTTAATTTCAAAAATATTTTATGATCATCCGTAATTTACTGTTGGGGATTTTTATTACTGCTGTTGCCATTTCTTGTAAAAAAGATACTGAGCCTGTTAATACTGAAGTGACTGCTGTAACATTATTGAATGCCTCTTACGGTGCCGACCCATTGCAAAATATGGATGTGTATTTGCCCGCCGGCAGAAGTACTGCCAGTACAAAAGTGATGATACTGGTACATGGTGGAGCATGGGCATTTGGAGATAAAGCCGATTTTGCTTCCTTTGTTGACAGCTTAAAAAGAAGGGTACCCAATCAAGCCATCTTTAACATCAACTACCGTCTTTCTGCATTTCCTAATAACCTGTTTCCCACACAGGAGATGGATGTAAAAGCTGCAGTGGAATATATTTATAACAAACGAACGGAGTACCTGGTCAGCAATAATTTTGTATTGTTAGGTGCAAGTGCCGGTGCACATTTAAGTTTGTTGCATGCATATAAATATGCGGCACCTGTAAAGATAAAAGCGGTAGTTGATTTCTTTGGACCTGCTGATATGACTGATATGTACAACAATCCGGGCATTGTGCCACAGTCAACAATTGCCACGATTGTAGGAGCTACACCTGTATCCAATGCAGCATTGTACCAACAATCAAGTCCTGTTAATTTTGCTGTGGCTGCTGCTGCCTGCCCTACGATTATTTTGCAGGGCAGTGCTGATCCGTTGGTGAATGCACAGCGGCAATCAGTAGCCTTGAAAGATAAATTGCAAACAGCAGGTGTGCCGGTGCAATATGTAGAGTATGCAGGCAAAGGGCATGGCGATGATTGGGGCAATGCTATTTTCTTTGATGCGTTTAATAAGGTGCAAGCGTTTCTTGAATTGTATAATCCGTAATTTTATTTCAATTAAAATATTTATCTAAAAATGTTTCAGATAAAGTATAAACATAACCGGCTATAAATTGCATAATAAAAGTTCAATAAAAATATTGCAGTACAAGAGTGCGACGCCAATACAGCCCCACAATGCCTTCCGGCTGGGTACAAAAAAAATATTTTTTTTCTCGGTTGTAATTCTTTCTGTTTTTTACAGCGTCACTTTATCAGCACAGCCTGTCGATGTATTTTATTCAAAAGATATCAACGCAGAAAACAGGTCAAGACTGTATAAAAATTTAGTCAATAATGCCATCACTAAAAATTTATCTTACCCATTATCAGACAGCACAGAAGAAAACTGGATGGATGCTTTTGATGCGATGGAGCTTATCCGCTACAAATCTCCCTGGGCGGAAAGCCGCATTCATACTGCTTTTGATGGAGTGGAAAAAAGAAGTGTTTATTTTCAACGGGCTTTGCTGGAACTGCTGTACGCAAATTATCCATTGACGTTTTTAAAAGAAGTGGAACTGCTGATCAATACATTGGAGAATGATAAAGTATTTGCGATGTGTGCTGAATATTTACAGGCTTCCACCAACAAAGCATTGAAAAAAAATATTGCAGCAAGGGCATCGATGAAGCTGGCAGCAGACAGCAGCAATGCGATATTAAAACAATTGAACTATCGCCTGAATGAAATGACAAAGAATAAATCAGTGCCGCCCCTCAAAGATATTTTGCATCAAGTATTTTTTGCAAATACCACTGTAGTATTTAGTTTTCAAAGAATAAACAGGGATTACCCCGGCATCAGTATTATAAGAGACAGTGCCGGTAATTTTTTGAAAGATGAATATGGGGATATTTTTTCTGTGCCTCAATTGGCAAGAAGCATCAATAATTTACCCGGCTATCTCAGTAATGGTAACACGCCGCAGGGTATTTTCAGGATGAAAGGTTTTGATGTGAGCAAGAGTAATTTTATTGGCCCCACAAAAAACATTCAGCTCACCATGCCTGCGGAAACAAGCCTGCAGCATTTTATGAATGATTCCACCATTACTGATTCTGTGTGGACGGAGGGCTGGTACAAAAAATTATTACCTCCAAGCTGGACAAATTATTTTCCCATTTATGAAACCTACTATGCCGGAAAAGCTGGCCGAACAGAGATCATTGCACATGGCAGCACTGTTGATCCCGGGTATTATAAAGGCCAGCCTTACTATCCGCTAACACCAACGCTTGGCTGCCTGTGTACCAAAGAAATTTGGAATGAAGAAGATGGAAAAAGAACAGCCAGCGATCAGCAAAAATTAGTGGATGCATTACAAAAAGCCGGCGGTGCCAATGGTTATTATGTGCTGATAGAATTAAATGATGAACAAAGGCCGGTTACCATTAGTGATATTTTATCTTTACTAAAATAATTGCCCATGCAACTTAACTGGACATACAAATCTTTTGACGAATTAACTGCTGCAGAATTGTACAGCATCCTTCAATTGCGTATAGAAGTTTTTTCGGTAGAACAAAATTGTGTGTACCAGGATTTGGATGGAAAAGACCAGGCCGCTTTTCATTTGTGCGGCTGGGCTGGTGCTGATATAGCGGCTTACTGCCGCATATTACCCGGCGGTATTTCGTACAGTCATCCCAGTATTGGGAGGGTGTTTACTTCACCTGCTTACAGAAAAGGCGGCTACGGCAGGCAGTTGATGCAGTCTGCGATTACAAAAACTATAGCACAATTTGGAGACCCTGTCATTATAATCAGCGCCCAGCTTTATCTCAAAAACTTTTACCAGTCACTTGGCTTTGTACAAACCAGTGAACCTTACCTGGAAGATGGGATACCACATATTAAAATGCAGCTGGCCAGTTAATTTCCACACATATACAATAATTCATACTGGTTGCCGTTTAAATAAGATTGACAGTGGGATAGCTGTAAGTTTTTATTATGGATGTACAGCAAAATCCAAAAATAAGTATTCGAATGAAAAACCAGTTACATAATCTAATAAGAAACAGGTGCTTAATTATTTTGTTCTGCTGCATTGCAGCAAGTACGGGTAATGCACAGCATTTGATGTTTAATTTAGGTGATGCAAAAGTGGAAGCTGGTTTAAATTTTGGCCCTACTTTTTTCCTGGGCGATCTGGGTGGTAAAGTGGGTAAAGGCACTACATTTATCAAAGACCTGAATTATCAATTTACTAAATTAATGAAAGGTGTTTTTGTAACGGTGTATCCAAATGAATGGCTTGGATTCAGGCTGGCAGGGCAATACACTTATGTGGAAGGAGATGACAAAATTATCAGTACGCATGGTGTAGATGAATTGTGGCGTAAACAACGTAACCTTAATTTTAAAAGCAATATCTGGGAAGCTTACGGTGCTATTGAATTTTTCCCCCTGCAATTCATTTACCGCAATGATGATGAATATGATCCCAGGTTGAGGCCATATTTTTTTGGTGGAGTAGGGGCTTTTCATTTTAATCCTAAAGGTTCATTAACTGATCAGGCAGGAAATATAACCTGGCATGAGCTGCAGCCATTGCATACAGAAGGGCAGGGATTCTCGGAATATCCCGGTAAAAAAAATTACAAACTAACGCAGATGAACCTCCCATTTGGTGCTGGAGTAAAATATATTGTATCAGATAAATTAAATCTGGGCCTGGAACTGTTGTACCGCAAAACCTTTACTGATTACATTGATGATGTAAGCACAACTTATATTGACCCGGTTTATTTTAACGCTCATTTGAATGCTTCAGATGCAGCAATAGCCTGGCAGATAAGTGATAAAACAATCGGTATAGTAACACCCGGAGTGGGCAGGTATGCACCCGGTGTGCAAAGGGGTACGCCGATAAACAAGGATGCTTATTTTTCTTTTTTATTAAAAGTGGGTATCCGGTTTGGAGACGGCGGTTATGGTAATGGTGGTGGTTACGGCGGAGGTAATGGTGGTGCATACAAAAGTGGTGGCCGTGGAAGTACAAGGTGCCCTGCAAGGTTCTGATAAGATTTAAAAGTCAACATTTAAAATCCATATTTATGAAAAACGGTTTACAAATTAATCCGATGCTTTTTAAGATGGTGGTACTCGTAACCTGCTTTATGCTGGTGATGCTGTACAACAAATCGAAAGCTGCTGATTTTTCTGCTGTTGCAAAACAGGCAAATCATACAGCAGTAGCGGCCAGGTAATTGTAATTACCATGCTGTACAATACCGGCGAAAACTTTGAGTTTTTGTTGATGAATTCTTTTGCATGGAAGAGAGAAAAAATTTTTTATTCGCACAAACCTTAATAAAATATTTTGCCATCCAGATGGCCAGCAAAAAATGACAAAGCGGTGTAACAGGATTTAACCCAGAGGCAGGCTGTATGTAAGTACACTTGTTTCCCCTGAAACCACCTATTCTAAATTCCTTACTATCGCTTTGTCATTTTTAGTTAAACAAACAACCCGGAGTTATGTCCGGGTTTTTTTATTGATGGCATTTTTTTATAGTGAAGACGTTAAGTCATCTTGAAAAAATAAAAACATCTTAACAGCAAAATAATCAATTCAATTCCGCCTGCAAATATTTCCCAGTAAAACTTTCTTTCACTTTTACCAATCCTTCCGGCACTCCTTCATACAACACCAGTCCACCGCCATCACCCCCTTCGGGGCCAATATCAATAATATGATCCGCCACTTTTATCACATCCATATTGTGTTCAATTACCAATACACTGTTACCACGGTCAACCAATTTATTTATTACATCCAGCAGGTGCTGTATGTCCTGGAAATGAAGACCGGTGGTAGGCTCATCTAAAATGTAAAATGTTTTGCCTGTATCTTTTTTGCCTAATTCTGTTGACAGCTTCACCCGCTGTGCTTCGCCACCGCTAAGGGTTACAGCACTTTGCCCAAGTGTGATGTAGCCAAGGCCAACTTCCTGCAGTACTTTTATTTTTCTGTAAATGAAAGGCACTGCATTAAAAAATTCTACTGCTTCATCCACCGTCATATTCAGTACATCGCTGATGGATTTTCCTTTGTAACGTATCTCCAGTGTTTCCCTGTTGTAGCGTTTGCCATTGCACTTTTCACAATGCACATACACGTCTGGAAGAAAATTCATTTCAATCACCCTCATGCCACCGCCTTCGCATACTTCACACCTTCCGCTCTTTACATTAAAGGAAAAACGTCCGGCAGTGTAGCCCCTGATTTTTGCTTCCGGTACCATGGCAAACAGGGTTCTGATATCAGTAAAAAATCCACAGTAAGTTGCAGGGTTACTTCTTGGTGTACGGCCTATCGGGCTTTGGTCTATTTCAATTACTTTATCTATCAGCTCCATGCCTTTGATGGCTTTGTATTCCAGCGGATTGGCTTTGCTGTTGTAGCAAAATTTATTCAGCAGCGGATACAAAGTTTCATTAATCAAAGTTGATTTGCCGCTGCCGCTCACACCCGTTACCACAATCAATTTCCCCAGTGGAAATTTCACAGAAACATTTTTAAGGTTATTACCTTTCACTCCTGTTAACTCTATCAACTTACCATTTCCTTTTCGCCTTTCCTTGGGCACAGCAATACTTTTTTCACCACTCAGATATTTAGCAGTTTCTGATTTAGATGCCAGCACTTCCTGCGGTGTACCCATTGCCACTATTTCACCACCATGTGTACCTGCTTTGGGGCCAATGTCCACCAGGTAATCACTCGCCAGCATAATATCTTTATCATGCTCCACCACCAGCACACTGTTGCCAATATCCCTGAGGTTTTGCAAAGCTGTTATCAATCTTTGATTATCCCGTTGATGCAAACCAATACTCGGCTCATCCAAAATATAAGTAATGCCCTGCAACTGTGAACCTATTTGTGTTGCCAGTCTTATCCTTTGAGATTCCCCACCACTAAGCGTTTTAGAAGGACGGTACAAAGTAAGATAGGTCAACCCCACATCTAGTAAAAATTGCAGCCGCTCCCTTATTTCTTTAAGCACATCTTTGGCAATGGTTTTTTGTTTATTGCTCAGCCGCAATTCAATACCATCAAACCATGCCGCCAGGTTATCCAAATTCATTTCACTCAGTTCGGCAATATTCCTGTTATCCACTTTAAACCACAGGCTTTCTTTTTTCAGCCTGGCACCATTGCAGGAGTCGCAGGTTTTTAATTGCATAAATTTCTCCACCCAGTCTCTTAATCCTTCACCGCTGTTGGGAGAAGCAAACCATCTTTTCAGCATCGGAATAATACCCTCGTAACTGCCGGTATATTCCATCGGAAGTGTTTCATCGCTCAGATCCAGTTCTAAAGTAGAACTGATTTCCTGGTCGCCATACAACAGCAAATCCAGTTGTTCCTTAGCCAATTTTTCCAGCGGAACAGCCAGGTTTATTTTATGTTTTTTAGCAAATGCCAGCACCTGCTGAAACACACTGGCATCCCTCTCTTCTCCCAGCGGAACTATGCCACCTTCCTTCACTGTTTTGGATTTATCCGGCAGCACCGTATCCATGTCAATGGTATATACATTGCCCAAACCTTTGCATACCGGGCAGGCACCATAAGGGCTGTTGAAGGAGAACGCATTTGGCGAAGGTTCTTCATAACTGATGCCCGTATCAATACACATCAGTTGCTTGCTGTACTGCACTACTTTGTTGTCATCATTAATTAACAGGAACAAAAGTCCTTTGCCCACCTGCAATGTTTTTTGTGTGCTTTGGCTCAGCCGAAGTTTCATATCATCGGTTACTGCCAGCCGGTCCACCACCACTTCTATATCATGAATCTTATAACGATCCACCTGCATCTTGGGCACCAGGTCTTTCACTTCACCATCAATCCTCACTTTCAGGTAGCCCTTCTTGCGTACGTCTTCAAAAAGTTCCCGGTAGTGTCCTTTGCGGCCACGGACTAACGGTGCCAGTAAGCTGATTTTTTTATTTTCAAATTTTGCCACAATGTCCTGCACAATTTCTTCTTCACTAAACTTCACCATTTTTTTACCTGTGTTGTAGCTGTAAGCTTCACCCACACGGGCATACAGCAGCCGCAGAAAATCATAGATCTCAGTGATGGTACCTACAGTGCTTCGTGGATTTTTGTTGGTGGTCTTTTGTTCAATCGAAATTACCGGGCTCAGTCCGGTAATCTTATCTACATCCGGCCGTTCCATATCACCCATAAACTGCCGGGCATAAGCACTAAAACTTTCCATGTAGCGCCGCTGCCCTTCATTGTAAATGGTATCAAATGCCAGGCTCGATTTACCGCTTCCGCTCACACCGGTAAACACCACCAGTTTGTTTTTGGGAATGCGGATATCAATATTTTTAAGATTGTGCTCCCTTGCACCAAACACTTCAATAAAATCGTTGTGATTTGTAACCGGGGTAGGGGCCATTTTTTGTTTCGCCATTTTGTTCTCCTGTGTGTGTAAAGATACGAAACAAGAATGTAGCGCTTTGGTTGAAAAATTATTTGGAACGGGCTTTGGATTTTTATGGCAGCATCGTTGTGTCACTCACTTGTACGGCATACCATTGGGGAACTTTATTGAATAGTTGTTTTGGCATAGTGTATTTCTGTTTTATTCCTGTTTGTTATTTCTTAATAGGTCAGTTGTATGAACTGTAAAGCGGCTGGAAAAGGTTTATATTAGCTTATAAAAACCTTTTACATGATAAAGAAATTTGGTGAATACTTACCAGCCCTATCGGTCTTTGTTATTCTTGTGGGAATACTTAAATTGAATGTATATTATCAAAATTTTCATGTTCCAATAAAATACTATTTCGGAGTCTCAGAAATAGGGGTTTTTATATCGCAAGATTTTTTTTATGTACTTTTTACTTTACTTGGATATATAATCATTACACTTAACGATGCTGAAAATGTTCCAGCTACCAATTCCAATACTGTAAAAAAGAATCCAAATTTATATGTTGGTATTACATTAACTATATTGGTTTCTATTGGTTATGTAATTGCTTGGAATCTTTCAAATAAATATTATTATAAAATCATTTGGTTATCTGGGTTATTTATATTTGTACCATTTTTAGCATTATTTTTTTTGAAGGGTTAAGGAAACTTATATATCAAACAAGATATTCTTCATTTACCTTTTTCTTGATGATGGTGATTCTTTTTAGAATTATTGCAGCAACTGGTGAAGAATTGGAAAGTGTAGAAAAAGGTAAGTATAAGGGAACAACAATAATAACTTCAGATACCAAATACGTTTCAGATGATTCATCCTATTACATAGGTCAAACTTCTGGTTACATCTTTTTTTACAATAAGGATAAACACACTACAATAATTCCGATAAGTGATGTTAAGAAGCTTGAAATGTATTCTAAGTAATTTAAACTATTGCGCCGATGTTGAAACAATTAAGAGAAAATCTATTCCCAGCAACGTCTCTCAACGAGCAACAAGCAAAGCCGAGGACGTTGCGCTAATCAGTAAAACAGTTTCAATATTTATACGCTTACTATTTCCATCCAATCCTCTTTCCTCAACACATACTATTCAAATCTAACAGTAGCGTTCCACTGCCCAAGCCACCAACGAACAACAGTTCAACATAGCTGTTCCTGAAAACGGGCTGTACATCGTTTTCAGGTGGCTTCTTGGGTTACTTTTTTTCCACAAAAAAAGTAACAGCGTAT
>JANLQY010000102.1:0-15881 GCA_031368105.1 Chitinophagaceae bacterium | reverse complement strand
CTTCGCATGGCTATTAAACTTTAGAAGATTAGTAATGGACTACGAAAGAACTAAAGAATCTGCTATCAGTTTTGTTTATATAGCAATGCTTAACTTAATGGGTAAAAAATTTAATTAACTCAAACAGCTTCTTAGTATTGTAACAGAAAGAAATTTTTTGTTGTGCTTGCAGTATGCTTGTTTTTATTGCCTGCCGTCAACCCTGCATCAGCTTCTCATTACAGGGTTAGTCATTGCAGCATTTTCTCTTTGATAAAGCCTGCTGATAAGCCAGTCACTACAGAATGGATACTTGATAAAACTATTGGCAATGTTGATTTTTATCACTCTATAACGGTATGTAATGGTAAAAAAGTGGTGTTCTTAAAATTCAATAATAAAAACAGTTATTCAGTAAAAGTTACCTGGAAAGAAATTTTTAAAATTCAGACAGGAGAAATAAAAGATGGATTCATGGGAAAAAAAGAACTGGTTCTTTCTTCGGGGATCACTACGCCAAATGATTGTACAGATGTGGCAAATAAAAAAAGCATTGTCCTGCCTTCAGAAATTGATCCGGTATTTGTTGCAGAAATTCTCGACTTCAGTTTTAAAGACATCACGGTAAACAGCATATAGAAAGCAAACCAATTATTTAATCTTTAAAAAAAAATTATGAAACATTACTTCAACAAAATTTTACTCAACAGCAGGGTATGGATACTGGCGCTATTTATTTGTGCAGGTCTTACCAATAATGTTTTTGCACAAGACAGCAAAGGCACTGAATTCTGGATTTGCTTTCCGGGCAACCAGCTAAGCCCCAATCCTGAATTATATATCACCGGCCCGGTAGCCTCTACCGTTACCATTGATATTCCAGGTATTGGTTTTAACCAGGTGGTAAATGTACCTGCAGGAGGATTGCAGGTAGTATCCATACCTGGCACCGCACAGGTACAATCAGAGTTTATTCCAGATAATAAGGGTATTCACATTACCGCCACTAATGAGGTAACCGTGTATGGTATGAATGCACAACAAGCTACTACCGATGCATACCTGGCTTTTCCCTTAGATGCCATTGGAACGGAATATTATGTTCTCGGGTACAATAGGGATTTTTCATTTGCACTGCCTACACAGGCAACGATTGTGGCTACTCAAAACAATACAACGGTAACGATTACCTCATCATTAACCAGTGGTGGATTTACTGCTGGTGTTCCATCTGCTATTATTTTACAGCAGGGAGAAGTGTATCAGTTGCGTTCACTGATAGATGGTGCAGATTATTCTGGCACTAAAGTAACCGCCGATAAACCAATCAGTGTATTCGGTGGTGCCCAGTGTACCAATATCTCAGGTACTTTAAGGGCTTGCGATCATCTGGTAGAGCAAATGCCGCCATTGAGTTCCTGGGGTAAAAGTTTTTTAACTGTACCATTAGCTACCCGTTTACAAGGCGATGTGTTCAGGTTTTTGGCACAGACAAATGCAACCTCTGTAAGCGTTAATGGAGCTGTAGTAGCAACGCTGAATGCAGGTGAATTTTTTGAAACTATTTTAGGCAGCGGCACCTACAACCGTGTTACTTCAAATCAGCCAATTTTGGTTGGGCAGTATTCAAGAAGTTGAGAAGCAGACGGTGTTACATCTGATCCATTTTTTGCACTGGTACCGCCAGATGAACAGTTCCTGAATTCTTATGTGGTATCTGCCGGCACTGCAAATATTCCTGCCAATTATCTTAACATCACTTCACCAACTGCAAATATTGGTACTGTAATGGTAGATGGGGTAGTGGTAAATGCAGGCTCATGGAGCGCTATACAGGCCACCGGTTTTTCTGGTGCTACAGTGCCTGTAGCAAATGGTGTGCATACTGTTTCCAGCAGCCTGCCTATTGGTTTATTGGTGTATGGGTTTGGAAGTTTTGATTCTTATGGTTACCTCGGCGGGCAATCATTCTCTCCCGTTGCCAGGGTTAATAGTTTGGTGCTGGCTCCTAAAAATGGTACCAGCCCCGTCAATATAAACAAATGCTTTACTGCCACTGTAAAAGACCAGTTTAATGCAGCAGTAGCTGGTGTACGTGTTGACTTTGCTATTACAGGGCCTAACAGTGCAGCTACAGGTTTTGCAAATACCAATGCCAGTGGAGTTGCTGATTTTTGTTATATAGGTACAGTGGCTGGTACAGATAATATTACTGCTTCTGTAGGCAGTGTAACTGATGCCACAACTTTTGTATGGACACCTGTAAATACTACCTGTAACATACAGTTGAAGGCTTCTGTTTGTAACCCATCCTGCTATATGAGCAGTAACGGAAATATAAATCTGACAGTGACTGGTGGTACCGCTCCTTATACTTTTTTATGGTCTAATGGTGCTGTAACAGAAGATATTTCTAAACTTAAAGATGGTACTTACTCAGTAAAAGTACGAGACAAAAATAACTGTACTGCAGAGAAGACTTTTACACTTGTTCAGCCACCTAAAATAATACACAGCTTCATAATTAATCCTAACCCAACTGTTGCAGGACAGGCTCTTGCTACTATCTTCTTGGGATATGGTCCGCAGACAGTGTCTATAACGGCAGTTGGATCTGGCGGAGTTGGAGTGATTAGTTATAATTGGGGAACTTTGGGAACCAATGCTGCAATCACAGTAAGCCCAACTGTTACTACCACTTATGTATGCAGGTTTACAGATAGCAAAGGATGTGCTATCAATGTTCCTGTAAAAATAAATGTAGTGGATGTAAGGTGTGGTATAAACAATGATAAGATATTAATATGCCACAGGATACGTGGTTGCTCCACACCTCAGACATTGTGTATAGCCCCTGCTGATGTAGCAGCTTATTTAGCCGCAGGCGATAAACTGGGATTGTGCCCAGGCGGTACAGCACCTCCATCTCAAAGAGCCATCTACAGCAGTTCATCTTCAGTTTTAGATTTGCAGGCAGGTGAAGTGAAAACTTTCCCTAACCCTGCAAGTAATTACCTGGATGTACAGTGGAAAGCAATTACAGCACAAAATGAAGTAGTGCTCAATGTGTTTGATGTTAAAGGGGTGTTGGTAATGTCTTACAAGACAACCAATATCAATATCAAACGCCTCGATATTAGTAAACTGGGCAATGGCCTGTACCTGTTGCAGGTAGCAGGTGTTGGCAAAACAGCAATTACATCAAAATTTGTTGTTCAAAAATAATGTTGCAATAAAACTGTATTGAATATTTTATAAAGCCCCGCTGCAAAGTGGGGCTTTATATTTTGAATTATTAAACAGAAAGGTTTATGTGCTTTGTAAATTATGGTATAAAACTACTCATCTCATTTATCTTTTTTTTGACAAAATTAAACTAGCAATTTTTTACATCGTACAATTTGATTTGCAAATAATAAACAGTATTTTGTTATAGGATTTAATTGTTTTTAATTTAAACCTGCAATCAAACTTAGAAGTTCCTTACACTCATTTTACTTTTTTAAAATTTGCACCAATGTATTATTAAAAAAATACAATGAGTTGCCTTAACAGCTTACCACACAAGAAAGGTATAAGCCGGATGGCTATTGATGTACGACTATAGTAATAAATATTTTTAATCAATAAAAATACAATCATGAAAAAGCAATTGTCTCTCATTTTATTCCGGATAATTATTGTAAGTATGTTTACGGGTAATGCATATTCGCAAGCCAATACCAATTTGTCAAACCTTGTTTCACCAATCTCCATTAATCAGCACCTGCTACCCAATGCCGACAATGTGCTTGATTTAGGAAGTGCCACCAGAAGCTGGCGATTTGTTTATTTAGACAGCCAGGTGTATTTAAAAAATATCCTCGCTATACATGCAAGGGGTATCGGTAACTTTTTTACCGGGCTTAGTGCAGGTAATAATACTTTAACCGGTACTTATAATAGTGGGTTTGGACAGTTTGCTTTAAGCAGGCTCACTAGTGGTATTAGAAATTCCGCAATGGGTTACGGAACTTTAGCAAGTACAACCATGGGTTCGTTTAATGTAGCTAATGGTAGTAATGCACTTTTTGCTAATACAACAGGAACCTCTAATACAGCAAATGGTTATGCTACTTTAATTGCAAACACTACGGGGTCATATAATACAGCCAATGGTGCCAGGGTGCTTAATTCAAATACAACTGGTAATAGTTAATGCTGCTTTTGGTTACCAGGCTTTATATAGCAATACTAGCGGCTTTTCAAATGTTGCCATTGGTGTAAAGGCATTGTACACTAATATAAGCAACAGTAATTTGGTCGCAATAGGTGATTCAGCTTTGTATAACAATAACGGGAATTATGGACTTAATGTAGCTATTGGTTCTAAAGCATTGTACTCAAATACCAATGGTAGCTGGAATACTGCAGTAGGCGGACTTGCCTTAAATTCAAATACCATAGGTACCAGCAATACAGCCATAGGTTCACAGGCATTGAAGGCAAATACCGAAGGGCTTGGAAATGTAGCAGTCGGCTCACGGGCTTTAATAGTGAACACTATCGGCGATAATAATACAGCAACCGGAACAGAAGCACTCAGTTATAATATTTCAGGTATTCGAAATACTGCTTGTGGTTCTGCCGCACTTTTTCGCAATGAAACTGGTACCAATAATGTAGCTGTTGGCTTTGCTGCTGGCGGCGCAGCAACTATAGGTAATAATAATACTGCCATAGGTCACCACGCTTTACCAGACTACCATGAGGGAAGTTTCCTGGTAGCTGTTGGCGATTCTGCATTACATTCCCAGAGTACAGCCACATATTATGTAAATACGGCACTTGGCAGCAGGATCTTATATTCAAACACTACCGGTTTTTCTAATACTGCTACCGGTTTTACGGCTCTGCATGAAAACGTAGTAGGGAATTATAATACTGCCAATGGTGCATATTCGCTGGTATCAAATACGGGTTCTGGAAATTCGGCTTTTGGGCTCTCGAGCTTATTCAGTAATGTAACAGGTACTTATAATACAGTAGTTGGCGTTTCCGCACTTCGTGCAAATATATCTGGATCTTCCTTAACGGCCGTAGGCGCATTTACAGGTGTGAATGCAGATGGGCTTACCAATGCGACGGCTCTTGGATATGGGGCAATAACGACAGCATCAAACACGATAATGCTGGGTAACACTTCCGTAAATTCAGTTATGGCAGCAGGAGGATTTGTAATTTATTCTGATGGACGTTATAAAAAAGACCTGAAAGCAAATGTACCTGGCCTTGAGTTCATTAAGGAACTGCGCCCTGTGACTTATCATTATGATATACATGGTTTGAATGAAAGAATAAATCCAAAAGAGTTAAAAGAAAAATTGAGATCTTCTTTAAGTGAAGAAAAGAACCCTCTGGCAAATGAAGAAGAAAGTTCGAAAAGGGCGCAACAGGATGAAATAGCTATCAATGCAAAAGAAAAAATTTTGTACACCGGTTTTGTAGCACAGGAGGTGGAGGTGGCAGCAAAAAAACTTGATTATGATTTTAGTGGCGTGTACAAACCACAAAATGATAAAGATGTTTATGGCTTAAGCTATGCAGACTTTGTGGTGCCATTGGTAAAGGCAGTACAGCAGTTAAGTGAAAAGAATGATATGTTACAGCAACAGAACGCTTCTTTGGAAGCAAGGCTTACAAAACTGGAAGCATTTTTAAAAGCCCCATCTTCGGTAAGCACAGTACTTACCGGTGCTTCTCTGGAACAAAATATTCCCAATCCATTTGGAAGCACTACCACTATTGCCTATAAGCTTCCTCAAAATTTCAGCAAAGCCTGGATTATAATAACCAATGCTGCTGGTAAAATACTTCAGCATGTAAATATAAGCGGTGCAGGCAAGGGCAACTTGAATGTGGATGCAGCTTTACTTTCAGCAGGTACTTATCATTATTCTTTAAATGTGGATGGTAAAATTATTGATTCCAAACAATTAGTAGTTATAAGGTAAGCTTCCGGTTTTATCGTAATTAACCAGGAATAAGACAGTATCATCAAACCATATTGTCTTATTTTATTTTTATGCCCTTACACTATTTTTGTTTTGGGCTATTCATCCCAGTTACTATTAGTTGATAAATTTTCATCAGTAGTTTTTGAGGATTTGGCTACGGATACTTCCATCACCTTTATTTCCTCGGGAGTAAAGTAACGCCATTTGCCCACCGGTAAATTGGTTAATGTAAGGTGCATGATCCGGGTACGTTTTAGTGTCACAACATTGTAGCCTAATTCGGTACACATTCTTCTGATTTGACGGTTGAGCCCCTGTGTAAGTATGATACGAAAACGGTTTTTGCCTTCTTGTTTTACAAAACATTTTTTTGTAATGGTGCCTAATATTTTTACACCATTGCTCATCTTATTAATAAAGTCGCCAGAAATTGCTTTGTCCACCGAAACGGTATATTCCTTTTCATGGTTATTGCCTGCCCGTAAAATTTTATTTACAATATCACCATCGTTGGTCAAAAAAATCAATCCTTCAGAAGGCTTGTCCAGCCTGCCGATGGGAAAGATGCGGCTTTTGTAATTGATAAAAGAAATGATATTGAATTTATCTTTCAAATCAGTGGTGCAGGTAATGCCAACGGGTTTATTAAACGCAATGTAAACCGGTTTTTCTTTTTTTCCAATCGGCTCACCGTCTATTTCCACCACATCGCCGGGCAGTACCCGGTTGCCTTTGATGGCAACATTATCATTAATGGTTACCCTTCCCTGGTCAATATAATTGTCTGCTTCCCTACGGGAGCAAAATCCAGTTTCGCTGATGTATTTATTGAGGCTTTTATCCATTGGGTTTCAAAAATAAGTTTTTTAAAACTGACAGTAAAAGCATTCGCTTAATGCCGATGCAAAATATTAACCAGTACCTTTACCAAATCTATCAGCCAGGCTATCGCTCTTAGCAATAGGGGAGGAAAGTCCGGACAGCAAAGGGCAACACACCGGTTAACGGCCGGTCTAGTCTGGCCTCAGGCAAGACGGGAAGACAGTGCCACAGAAAATAACCACCGCTCTCTTGACATGCTTCGACAAGCTCAGCATGTCAAGAGAGCGGCCAGGGTGAAAATGTGAGGTAAGAGCTCACAGTTTGTTGCAGTAATGCAGCAGATGGGTAGACCTTGTGTGCTGTAATGCCATGTACACCAATGTTAGAAAGCGGCCCGTTTGATTCTCCCGATTATATTGGGAGGAACGTTGGAGGGTAGGCAGCAAGATTGTAACAGTAATGTTGCAGCCAGATAAATGATAGCCACTTTCGTTTTCGAAAGAACAGGATCCGGCTTATCGGCTGATAGATTTTTTTATTTTTGTAACCAGTTTATTTTTTGAAGCGCTCATACTATTTATTCCAGGTCGTGTGCTTCCTGCAAAGTTTTAATATCAATCTTCTTCATTTTCAGCATGGCCTGCATTACCCTGTTCGATTTTACAGGGTCTTTACTGTGCAGCAGTTCCATTAATGCAGCAGGAATAATTTGCCACGATAAACCAAATTTATCTTTCAGCCAGCCGCACTGTTGTATGCTGCCGCCTGCAGAAAGTTTATCCCACAAATCATCTACTTCTTCCTGTGTTTGGCAGTTTATAAAAAATGAAACAGCTTCCGTAAACTTAAACATCGGGCCACCATTCAGTCCCATAAATTCCTGGCCTTCCAGTTGAAAAACGGCCGTCAGCATTTTGCCTTCAAGTTTATTAGCATGGACGATTTTTGCATTTTTAAAAATACCAGTATAAAAATTCATGGCTTCTTCCAGCTGGCCATCAAACCATAGGAAGGGAGTGATCTTTTGCATCGTGTTGTTTTTAATGATGAATGAACAGGGTTATTTTCAAAAATAAAATTAAAATAATGGCAGTCATTTAGTTGAACAAGTGTTTATGTTTTTTTTTGAAAATATGGGTAAAGAGCCAAGCCTTAAGATAAGCAACCCGTCAGCATTTTATTTTTTAAATAATAAATCATTGTTTTAATCACAGCGAATATCAGCACAAATAAATCCTGCTTTTTTAATAGTTGCCAAAGTTCCGGTAGATTTTATCAGATTACAATTATTAAAAAGAGTTATTAAAACCTGTTGAAATTAGAAGTGCCGGCAATGTAACATTGTGTCAGTAATTTTAAAAATCACAGGCACCAGTTATTGCTTTTTGCATTTAAGGGTACGGTATTTGAAATCATTCAATGCTGCATGTACCTGAAAAAGTACTCTAACAAAATGCAGCATTCATCTCCTTAAATTTATTTTATGAAAAAAATTATTGGTTTGCTTTCCCTGGTTGTTGCAGTTACTGCGATGTCCTGTAATGACAGTGCTAAAGAAGTAAAGAAAGAAGTGATCGTTGTTCCTGCACCTGCACCTGTAATTATTGTAAAAGACCCGCCGGCAAAAGATCCCAGCATTACCGTAGATAAAAACGGGGTGAAGATTGAAACAAAAAAAGTAAAAGTGGATTTGTAAAAATAATCGTCTTTTTCCTGTTCTGATAAAATAGTTTATTTTTTTTCTGCTGTATTATTTCTTCCCTGGTTGTATAAATTAAGGAAGTACGATACAGCAGTTTAGTTTTAATGTGGGTATAATATTCCCCTTTCTTTCCCGGCTGGCTTTCCCCAGGAGCTATGTAAGGTTGTGCTGTGAGGTTAAATATCCAGTTGCATCATTCATAATAACAGTTATCTTTAAGGTATAATGCTATAATACGATTGCAATGACTACCAAAAAGAAAAATACAATCAACCGGCAGGGGATGGGAAAGCTGATTATCATACTCAGCTTTGTTGTACTATCATTCATTGCTGTGGCAAAACTGTTCGATGTGTACAAGATAACTGTAGTGGGTGCCGTATTTGAAATACTTTGGCTGCCTGTGATACTGCTGTTGTTTATACTGCCCATCCTGTCAATTATTTATTGGGCGCAGGAAAAATTTAGTGCCAGGTCAGTTTTTCTTTATGCTATTCTCATTAGCATTGCTGCAATCATTTTAATGGTATATTACAAATAAGCAGCTATCCCTCCTTGTTGCTTCATGAGAATTAACTGTAAGCCTATCTTACTAATAAAAAGAATTCAATAAAAATTTTGGGTGTACAGTAACGGCATAAAAAAACGAGCCCCGATTTATTCAGTCAGAACCCATCGTGGCTAACACAGGAAAGTAAATTCACGGTTAGCCATTGCTGTCAGGTCAATAAAGATGCCACATCCGTGCTGTTACTTTATCAGGTGTCATCGGCGTTACTCACAACGAAAAATATTTTATTTCCACAAAGCAATTGTTTCGCTTTATTTCAAGACAAAAAAAATTATACAGGTAAGTTTAGAAATGAATTATGACTGGTAAAATCTTAAATCCAACATTTTTTAAATAGGGCTTTGAATTTCGATTTATTGTTTTTACCTTAAATGTCTCATCGTTCCCTATCCCAACTCATATCCTCTATATTATTTCATCACTAAAACAATTACAAATGAAAAAGTTGTTATTACTGCTGTTGTTTATTCCCGTGGTGGGAATGAGCCAGACAAAAAATGTTTTAAATGCAAGCCGTTATTTCTGCAAACCAGATAAGGTGCAGGAATTTGAAAAAGCATTGGGCGATCATGCAAAAAAATATCATACCGGCGACTGGAAATGGCGGGTATGGAGTATTGAATCGGGACCAGATGCAGGCGGGTATATGATTACTGAAGGTCCCAATGATTGGGCTACCATTGATGGAAGAGGGAATATCAGTGCAGCACACCAGACAGACTGGAATAAAATAGTAGCACCCTTTACCACCAATCAATACTCCAGCGGTTATTACGAATTTGAAGCCGACATGAGTACGGTTGTATTAACTGATTATGCTGACAAGATTATGATCAATCATATAACAGCTAAGCCGGGTAAAGTATTTGCCGTAAATGACCTGGTAAAAAAACTAAAAAAAGTATGGGAAGCCAGCAAAGAATCAATGGCTGTTTATTCATTAACTGCTTCCGGCGATCCCGGTTTTATTATTGTAAGCCGTTTAAAAGCCGGTCTGAAAGAATTGGCGGAAGGATACCGCAAACCAATAAATGAAAGATACAATGACGTATATGGCGCCGGTGCATGGGATGCATATTTAAAAGATTATGCTGAGTCGGTGGAAAGACGATGGTCGGAATTATTGGTGTATAAACCTGGATTAAGTTCCAAATAATTTTTTGCATCCACAGGATATACGATCAGTAAAAGCAATTTCATTTTTATGAAACTGATGCTGAATAGTACTTCCTCTTTTTGTTGAATAATTAATTTGATCATTTAAAAAATTACTACAATGAATACGAAACAAAAATCAGTCACAAAAATTTTATATGCTTCTTTGCTGTTGGTATTTATGCTTGGCCTGCAGGTAAACCTTACAGCCCAGGCTCCGGCAAGAGCAATAACAGTGTATCAATACCGGCATGTTCCGGATGATAAGATAGAAGAGTTTTTAAAAAGGGAAACCACTTACTGGAGCAAGGTGGCGCAAAATGCGGCCGATAAAAATCAAATGAGTTTTTGGGCATTGCTCGAAAAAGTAGGCGGATACGATTTGCCGAACTCTTCTAATTTTTTATTTATAAATACCTTTCCCAATATCGATTCTTCAGGGGATATGTGGAGCACCGCAGAAAAAGTTGCCGGGGTAACCATGGATAAAATGGAAACCAATTCAATGAGCACCACTACCAGCCAGTTTTTTTTGCATGAGGAAGGATGGGCTCAGGCTTCCTTTGCAAAACCGGATAAGGATTTTAATTATGTGGTAATGAATTATCACAATTCATCGAATCCCGGCAATTTTATTGCTACGGAAAATAAACACTGGCAGCCATTTATACAGGCCGCAATGAATGCTAAACAAACGCCTCAGCTGGCATGGGGCAATGCCATTGTATTATCACCGTCGGGAGAAAATATAAAATTCAATACAGTTTCGTATGACCTGTATTCAAAATTGGGAGATGCCTTAATGCCTTCCTGGGATCCAAAAATTGAAATCCCAGAAACAGGGCTTTCCCTGCTGAATAGTATACGGATCAACAAGCCTGGCCAGGTGGTTTATCGTATTGTAAAAGTGGTTTCTAAAAATTAGTATCATTAAAGTTAATTGTAAGGCATTCCCAGCATATCGGGGAATGCTTTACTTTTTTAATTATGTCTTATCAGTTCTATTATTTAAGTAGCCGGCAATTAAAAAACAAAAGAATAACCAATAATTTACAAATGAACAAAGCAATGACAGTTACTTATCCCTGCAAATTAATTTTTCTGTTTACGCAATTGTAGTTTTGCGGCGCCAGATAAAATCAGCTGCACGCCATTAGATACTTATAATTTTGCCATGCAGGTAAGAATAAAAAAGTAAATTGAACAGCATAAAAAATATTTTTATTTCTACTTGTATTTATTTTTTGCAATGACTGCTTTTCATTTAAGGTTTTCTCTTTATTAACTTATGTTTTCGCAATCATAAGAATCCCTTCAGCAAGAGCATCATCAGCCCCATCTTTACCACCATCACAAGTTGTACTTTTTTGTACCTATTTTTGTTACTAATCTCAATACGCAGTAATTACCAATAAACATTCCTTCCATTTATGAAACAATTTTTCCTTGCCCTGTTGTTATTTACATCAGTCAGCAGTTTTGCACAGTTTCATATCAGTGGCACCGCTTATTACGATAATAATTATACCCACATGCTGGATAACCAGGATGTGCCGATTTTAAATAAATATATCCAGATTAAACAGATTGGGTCTTCGGTAATCTACAATGTGCAAACAGACAATTTTGGATTTTATGACCTGCAGGTAGCAGAGGCAAATTACCTGGTTTATTTTAATGATGTTTATGATACAGCCAATTATAAACCGGCTGATACGGTAACGGTTAATTTTGTGGGCAATGCTTATGAAACCGCTGACTTTGCATTTCAACCAAAAGCGCCGCCGCCAACTTATGTTGGTGCACAGATATTCAATAATAATACTCCGGATAATTTGCCCGAGGGTGGCAGCACACAAAATTTTACCCTGCATTATGGATTTACCAATCCACTGATTGCTTCCATGCCGGCTAAAGTAATGGTAGACTTTAATCCAAAACTTTCTCTTGCAGCAGCTTCCTTACCGCCAACGGTTTCGTTGCCCGGCCACCTGGAATGGAACTTTAATAATCTCCTGCAGTCGCCTGATAATCCTTTTAATAATCCAGGCGATACTATCAACTGCAGTTTTATTTTTCCTGCGGCAGGGGATACCATTTCCGGCTTTGAAATAAAGCCCAGTTTTATTCCCGGCATGCCACTGGATTCGGTTGATAAAACATCTTATGTACAGTCGGTGCGTAACAGTATTGCACATTTACCCCAGGCTGGCTCCGGAACTACCAGCGGTATAAAATGGATGCATTCCTTTGGCAGGCAATCCACTCAGTATTATCCAACAGATTTAGGCAACAGCATTGATACGGCTTACACAGGCAATGGGTATTTTATTACTGCTAATAAACAGGTGCATGACAGTGCAGGCATTTATAATTATTATGTGTTTGTATCAAAAATTAACAGCGACGGCCTGCCGTTGTGGGAAAAAGAGATCAATGGCAACCAGTTGGGATTGAGGAGTTTTAATGTAGTTACCATCAAATCTTTAGCAGACGGTGGGTGTGTGTTGTTGGGAAGTATTTATGATTCGGGGGCAGTGCATACGGATAAAATTGGTGCCTTTAAACTTGACAGTGCCGGCAATATTATATGGCACCATGTACTTAATAATTACCTGAACGAATATGTGGAAAATGCGGTAAACACTGCAGACAATGGAGTACTGTTTACAGGATATTCAGAACATAATATTGCAGCTCCGGCCGGGAGCGGAAGAGATAGTATTGCACGTGTACAGCTCATTATTACAAAACTTTCTGCTGGCGGAGACCTGGTTTGGAAAAAAGAATATGGAGGGTCCAATGATGATGGCGGCTTTAAACTGGTGCCGCTCAGAAACGGCACTTACCTGGTGCTGGGAGCCACCAGTTCTACTGACGGTGATGTGGTGGGTGCACACCAGCACGGGTATTACATAAATACTTCTTCATACCCTAAGGATACTGTTTACAATATTGAGGGCTGGGTGTTAAACGTAGATGCCAATGGAAACATGCTTTGGAACAAATGTTATGGCGGCTCTGCAGATGGGTTTTTTATTGATGCTGCTGAATCAGCAGGCGGTATTTTATTGTCGGGGTTTACCCATTCTAAAAATGGCGACCTGCCTTATTATCCTGAATCTGTGGTTCCGCTGTGGTTGCTGCAGATAAGCAATACCGGTACCATTAACTGGAGCAAACTCTATAAATTTTATGCTGGTTATAAAGACACAAATTACGTCTATTCGCCACTGTCAAATGAAGACGGCCCCTGGTTTTACAACCTCAGCCCAACCAAAGATGGCAACTTTGTAATAAGTGGAAATATATCGGATAAATACGGCACCATAAAAGCAAAACATGGCAAAGCAGATTTTAGTTTTATCAAAATTAATCCGACAGCAAATATCCTTTGGCAAAAAGCAGTGGGCGGCACCGGGTACGAATATTTTTCCAGCAGTGTGGCAGATAAAAATGATGACATTGTTTTTATTGGCAGTTCGCAGTCAAAAGACGATGACCTGTATGGCAGGAATGGCGATGTGAATGGCAATAAAGTGATGACGATTGGGAAAGTTGGTATTACCAATATCATCAAAGGCAAAGTGTTTGTAGATAATAACAATAATGGAATACAGGATGCCGGTGAATTATTTTACAGCAATGGGAGAGTGCAGAGTGCCAAAATAAGAGACACTGTTACAGGTTATATTTTTAACGGACAGTTTCTCAACAATGTAGATACTGGCAATTATGTTACCACTTATATGCCGGTCAACAATTACTACACTGTTTTACCGGCAACACATACAACCTCCTTTACCACACTCGACCAAACAGATATTGTAAACTTTGCACTGAAACCAAGGCCAAATATGAACGACCTGGAAGTGCAGTTGCTGCCACTCTCTGCAGCAAGGCCGGGCTTTGAAAATCATTACCGCATTATTACAAAAAATGCAGGCACCACCACCATCAGCAATGCCGTTACCAGTTTGAAAAAAGACAGCCGGCAGGCATTTGTTTCCTCCGGCAAACCATATTCCGGCATCCTGGCAGATTCCATTTGGTGGGGGCCTGTTACACTCAATGCATTTGATATTGATACCGTAGATGTGGTATTGCAAAATGCAGCGCCGCCCACTTTGAATAATGGCGATACACTTAGACTAACGGCAACCGCCAGCCCGGTAGCCGGTGATTCCTCTGCTGCCAACAACAGCATGACGGTAAAACAAATGCTGAGTGGTTCTTATGATCCCAATGATAAAACAGAAATACATGGCGGGCAGTTAACACCGGTGGCCTACAGCAACAATGAATACCTGCAGTACCTTATCCGTTTTCAAAACACGGGTTCTGATACTGCCTTCTTTGTGACCGTAAAAGACACCCTCGATACAAAACTGAATTTATCAACAGTGGAAGTATTGGCCGCAAGCCATCATTATGATTTTAAGCTGGAAAAAAATGTAGCCACCTGGAATTTCCAGTTCATCAAACTTACAGACACCGTTACCAATGAGCCTGCAAGCCACGGCTATATTTTGTTTCGGGTAAAACCAAAAACCGGTTTAGTACTTGGAGATGTTTTCAGCAACAAAGCAGCTATTTATTTTGATTTCAACCTGCCGGTAATAACCAACAGCGAAAAGACAATGCTCACAGATGGCAACAGTATTTGCCCCGGCAGCAATATTAAGTTTACTTCTTCCATCACCGGTGCCAGCTACCAATGGCAGGTAAATACCGGCAGTGGTTACACTAATATAAGCAATGGTGCTGTTTATGCAGGTGCAGGCAGTGCTTCCCTGCAGTTGACTGTTCCGCCAACATCTATGTATGGCTATCAATACCGCTGTGTTGTAAATGGCACAAGTTTTAGTACAGCAGCCACATTAAAATTTGCAGTTACCTGGACAGGGGCTGCCAGTACCGACTGGCAAACCGCTGCCAACTGGAGCTGTGGCGTGCTGCCCGATGCAGCCACGGATGTATTTATCAATTCAGCTACTCCCAATTATCCTGTTGTCAACAGCAATGTATCCTGCCGCAGTATTAAAGCGTCGGCCGGAGTATCGGTGTTGGTAAAGGCAGGCGTGCAGCTTTTGCTTACGGGAAACAAATAAGGGATTCCTGTATTACAATGTTCAAAAGAAAAACAGTTACAGCAATTTTTTTCAACAGCTTTGCCCTCCTTTAGGTGCAGGTCTCTTTAAAGGTTCCATGCCGGTGCCTTACCTTAACCGGCTCATGGCAGCTGCGGAGCAATAAAATTAATCAGCAGCGAAAGGTTGTATTTTCCTCACCTTATTCCCTGTTAACCCTACTGTCACATAAAGTCGGGTAAAGAGGGGTGGAGAGTAAAATTACAAACAGGAAAATTGAGGGAAAATACTTGAGGTTTGGTAAAAATACCAACCCATTGTTATGTAATACAATGGTCATTGTTATGTGATACAATGGTCATTGTTATGTAATACAATGGTCATTGTTATGTAATACAATGGTCGTAGGTATGTGATACAATGGTCATTGTTATACAATACAATGTCCATAGGTATACTTAAAAACTTTCGTATTTAATATTGTTGTTTATATATACATTTATAAAACAATCCCGTATAACGCAAGTTTGATTTTGAGGAAATGGACTTGCGTATATTTACGAGTT
>JANLQY010000086.1:0-37295 GCA_031368105.1 Chitinophagaceae bacterium | reverse complement strand
AGAACCTTCGCATGGCTATTAAACTTTAGAAGATTAGTAATGGACTACGAAAGAACTAAAGAATCTGCTATCAGTTTTGTTTATATAGCAATGCTTAACTTAATGGGTAAAAAATTTAATTAACTCAAACAGCTTCTTAATTATTGAGATTAAATATTTTCATTAACTCCGCCCACGAGGTGTATTAAGTATTTGTTGGCAAAGTCCTTAACGGTTTATTAGAGGGCTGACATCAGCAATTCTTATTCTAACCAGTAACTGGGTTAGCCGCCTTTTTTGGTTTGGTCACAACGAAGTTGGAATTCAAAAAAATGCGAAGCATATTTTTTTGTAAGAAGCAAAAATAGCGGCGTTCCAGTTACGTCCTGCTTTAAGGCGGAATCTGCTGGGGAGGCAAATACGATGAATTTAAAAGCTAATCTAATGTAGAATACTTATCAGGAACTTAATAAAATCAATGACTTTATCAAACGCAAAAGCCACCAGCATGCCGGTGGCTTTTGAATGTTTTTTATTATCCCCCTTTAGGGAGAAAGGCGTTTAATATTCATCTTCATTAAAAAAGAAATCTTCCTGGCTTGGATAATCGGGCCAGATGTCTTCCAGGCTCTCATATACATCACCGCCTTCATCTTCCAGCTCCTGTAAATTTTCAATTACTTCAATGGGTGCACCGCTGCGGATAGAGAAATCTATCAGCTCATCTTTGGTGGCAGGCCATGGCGCATCTTCTAAATGGGAGGCTAATTCAAGTGTCCAAAACATTGTGAAATGGTTTTAAATTTTGTGCAAATGTAAAAGTTTGGTGGAATTATCCAAATGTGTTTTTAAAAATGTTCCTTTTTTATAAAACAAGATTCAATATATTGCCACCAGATTAATTTAACGTTACAAATAATTTATTATTTTCCCTGATGCTTACAGCCCGACAGATTAAAAAAAAATATGGCAATCTCCAGGTATTGCAATCGGTAGATATTGATATTAAAAGAGGGGAGATCGTCAGCATCGTTGGCTCGTCTGGAGCAGGAAAAAGCACGCTGCTGCACATTCTTGGCACTTTAGACAAGGCAGACAGTGGCTCGGTAATATTAGAAAATAAAAAGCTGGATGATTTAAAAGGCAACAAACTGGCGGCTTTCAGAAACAAATATATTGGCTTTGTTTTTCAGTTTCATCACCTGCTGCCGGAGTTTACGGCGGTGGAAAATGTCTGTATTCCGGGGTGGATTGCCGGTGGAAAAAAAAAGGAGGTCTTAGAGAGAGCAATCCAGATTTTAACCACTTTGGGGCTTAAAGACAGGTTGGAAAATAAACCGCAGCAACTTTCCGGCGGCGAACAACAAAGGGTGGCGGTGGCAAGGGCACTTATTAATAATCCTTCCATTATCATGGCTGATGAGCCCACAGGAAATTTAGACAGCGCCAAAGCAAAAGAACTGCACCAGTTATTTATTGACCTGCGAAATCAATTCAATCAAACATTTTTAATTGTTACTCACAATGAAGAACTGGCGCAAATGAGTGACCGGATACTGTACATGAAGGATGGGAAAATGATTTAAAATCAGTCTTATTGTTTTGTCCAGCCTGTTTAATATAAAGTCTTCCATCAACAGTTTTATCTCAACCGAAAGTCCTTGGAATAATCATTTCCCTTTCTCTTGTACTTTCAAAGCAAGGATAAAAAAAATAATCAGAAAAAAAGGAGAAAAATGTAAGGAAAGTAAATGCCTACCGTCTTAATAGTTTTATAAGAAGAATGATGAGCCCCGCCAGGAACAGTAAAATAGAAATACGGTTAATGCCATGCATATACTTAATAAAGTCACTCTTAGGTGCATTGGGGTCTTTCTTTTTTAAGTATAAATATTGTGCTACCTGGTTCCAAACTCCCATCTTGTTATTTTTAGTAAAACAAATTTACAATCAAACAAGTTATTTGTTTGATTGTTGCTAAAAGATTGGAAACAAAAAAACTAAAAAAGTGCAACTGACGTAAATAGTAGATAAATTTTTAAAACAATATTGACTATGACAAAAACATTTTTATTGATTGCCAGCTTATTTTTATTTGCCTGCAATGTTCCTGCACAACAACCGGCACACAAATTTACCGTAGTAAAAACAGTTGCCGAGTGGAAGAAACAATTATCAACCGAAGCATACCAGGTTACAAGACTGGAAGGAACCGAAAGGGCTTACACCGGGGCTTATTGGGATAACCACCAGGCAGGCACTTACAAATGTGTTTGCTGCGGACTGGAATTATTCAGCTCTGCCACCAAGTTTGAAAGTGGCACCGGCTGGCCAAGTTTTTACCAGCCTATCAATAAAACCTGTGCACTGGAGGAAGAAGATAATTCTTATGGTTCACAACGTACCAAAGTTACCTGCAGCAGGTGTGGCGCCCATTTGGGCCATGTGTTTAATGATGGCCCCAGGCCAACCGGGCTGAGGTATTGTATGAATTCTGTGTCTTTAACATTTGAAAAAAAGAAATAGACTTTATAAAATAATATCTTTAGGCAATAAACGACATCTTAAAAACTTGAGGTCTTATGCCTTCCGCTATTCATCGGACAGGTCTGTCTGAGCCGCTACTTTACTGCAATGAAAAGAATTGTAAAAAAACATCCGCTGGCAATCAGGTGGTTTCACTGGATTAATTTCCCGGTGATTGCTATTATGATCTGGAGCGGATTGTTGATTTACTGGGCCAATGATGTGTACCGTATTGGCTGGGGAGATACTACCATACTAAAATTTTTTCCTGACTCATTCAACAAAGCACTCAACCTCCCTTTCCGCCTGGCAGAGGGAATGAGTTTTCATTTTGTATTCATGTGGCTGTTTGCCATCAATGGATTGCTGTATGTGTTGTACCTGTTTTTTTCCGGTGAGTGGCGGTTGATTTTCCCCAATAAAAAATCATTGAAAGAAAGTATGCTGGTGATACTTCACGATCTGCATCTTCGCAAAGGATTGCCTCCACAAAAAAAATACAATGCCGCCCAGCGGATTGCTTACACAGGCGTAATTGTGCTGGGGCTTGGTTCATTGATAACAGGCATTGCTATTTATAAACCGGTGCAGTTTAAAATAATTTGTGCCCTGCTGGGTGGATACGAGTGGGCAAGGGCGGAACATTTTATTTTAACCATTTTATTCAGCCTGTTTTTTGTAGTACATATTGTGCAGGTGATACTGGCCGGCTGGAATAATTTCAGGGCAATCGTGGCTGGGTTTGAAGTGATAAAACCGGCAGTGATACCTCCGAATGCAGAGGAAAATGAAGACACTTTACAAGACCCTGTTTTGCCTCAACCCAATGCTGTAAATATTTAGTCATGTCTATAGAAAATGAAAAATTAGTTTCAGAAAAAGAGATAAAAACGAGAACCATCCGCTCTTTTATCATTTTCTTTTTTTTGATAACTGCTGCCGTTTTTGGATGGAAATGGCTGAATAAACAACCGGAAGATAACGGCATACCAAAGCCTTTAAGAGCAGTGCTCAATACAAATGAATCACTGTTCAGCCGGGTGATTTTTGATGAAAATAATTTAAGTAAAATATATCCAACTGCAGTAGCGATCCCAAAAGTAAGGGTGAACGGTGAATACGGAATGGGAGATAATTTTGATGCAGCCGCATGGAAACTGAAGGTGGTAAGAAGCGCTGGAGATACCTTACAGATAACATTAGACGAAATAAAATCCCTCCCAAAAACAGCTATTGTTTTTGACTTTAAGTGTATTGAAGGATGGAGCCAAATAACTCACTGGGCCGGTGTAAAATTTTCTGACTTTGTAACGCATTTCAAATTATCCGAACAGGCTGCATCGCAGTATGCAGGCCTCATTACACCCGATAAGAAATATTATGTGGGCATCGACCGCAAAAGCATGATGCATCCGCAAACGATTCTCTGTTATGAGATGAATGGAAAACCATTGCCCATGGATCAGGGTTATCCACTGCGGCTCATCATTCCCGTTAAATACGGCATCAAACACCTTAAACGAATCGGTACCATCAGCTTCAGCAACCAGCGGCCACCCGATTACTGGTTCGAACGTGGGTATGATTATTATGCAGGCTTATAAGTATTGGATATAAAGATGGATGCTTTACTTTTACAGCAAAGTATTTTCTCCTATGCCTTCTCCCGGAACACTGTTAATTAATGAGCAAGAAAAATTTGAAGCGCTTTTTCAACATGCTTCCCTGGGAATATTAATTGTAAATAAAGAGAGTGAAATTGTGCTGGCCAATAATTTTTTACTGCATCAATTTGGCTATGATACTGCTGCTGAACTGACGGGTAAAAAAATTGAAGTGCTGATACCTTCCCGTTTTCACCATCATCATGTTGGTTATAGAAACAGCTATACAGCTCATCCGCAAAACCGGCCGATGGGATTGGGGATTGATTTATTTGGTATAAAAAAATCCGGTGCAGAATTCCCCGTGGAAGTAAGCCTGAGTAATTATAAAAGCGGCGACATCCAATTTGTGATTGCCTTTGTGAATGATATTTCACGCCGTAAAGAAATTGAAAAATCTGTGTTGAGCCAGCAGAAAGAACTGGAAGAGATCAATTTAAAAATTGATAAACTCAATAATGAACTGGAACAAAAAGTAGTGCTCCGTACCAGCCAGCTGGAGCAGGCGATGAAACAGTTGGAAGAATCAAAAGATGAATTAACGCAGGCACTCAGCAAAGAAAAAGAACTAAGTGATTTGAAATCACGTTTTGTGTCAATGGCCTCACATGAATTCCGAACGCCTTTGAGTACCATACTTTCTTCAGCTTCGCTGGTGGCAAAATATATAACAGAAGAAGAGCAGGATAAAAGAGATAAACATATCCACCGTATCAAATCGGCTGTACACAACCTTACCGACATACTCAATGAATTTTTATCTATTGGCAAAATTGAAGATGGAAAAATTCTTACTCATTTCAGCCGCTTTAATATCAAAGAACTGATAACTGCTGTCTGCAGCGAAATACAGGGCATTGTAAAAAACGGGCAGCAAATTATTTATACCCATGAAGGAGATAATGAAGTGGAACTGGATATTACTTTGATGAGAAATATCCTTATCAACCTGTTGTCAAACGCTATCAAATTTTCTCCTGAAAACAGTACCATTAATGTGAACAGTAAAACAGATGCCACAGGAATTGTAGTGAAAGTAAAAGACAGCGGTATTGGTATTTCTGCAGAAGATCAGGAACATTTATTTGAACGTTTTTTTCGTGGAAAAAATGTTGTGAATGTTCAAGGCACCGGATTGGGGCTGCACATTGTTGGCAAATATATTGAGTTGATGGATGGCCAGATTGTATTTGAAAGCGAATTGGAAAAAGGAACCATTTTTATGATTACTTTTAAAAACAATATTGAATAATTTATTATGAAACATATTTTATTGATTGAAGATAATGATGAAATAAGGGAGAACACTGCCGAAATACTTGAACTGGCGGGATATAAAGTAAACACTTCGCTAAATGGCAAACTGGGTGTGGAACAGGCTTTGGCTGATAAACCAGACCTGATTGTTTGTGATGTGATGATGCCTGTATTGGATGGTTATGGCGTACTGCACCTGCTGAATAAAAACCCGGAATTGAAAGGCATCCCATTTATTTTTTTAACAGCAAAAGCAGAAAGAGGCGATTTCAGAAAAGGAATGGAAATGGGTGCCGATGATTATGTGACCAAACCTTTTACAGATATTGAACTGCTCACGGCTATTGAAAGCAGGCTTAATAAAGTAGAGCTATTAAAAAAGAATTTTGAATCATCAGCAGCAGGGATGCAGCAAATGATTAGTGAATTTAGTGGGAAAAAAGTATTGCAAAATTTAACTGAAGACAGAAATGTAAATCATTATAAAAGAAAACAGGTCATCTATTCTGAAGGCAACCACCCAATCAAGTTGTATTATATTGAAAAAGGAAAAGTAAAAACTTTTAAATCGAATGCAGATGGTAAAGAGTTTACAGTTGGCCTGTATGCTGCAGGCGATTTTATTGGTTATGTAGCATTGCTGGAAGGAACGGTATATAAAGAAACTGCTGAAGCCATTGATGATACTGAAGTAGCGATGATACCACGGGAAGAATTTGAGGAACTGGTGAACAGCAATAAAGAAATACTGCACAAATTTATCAGGTTGCTGGCAAAAGATGTAACCGAAAAAGAAGAGCAGTTGCTGGGACTGGCCTACAATTCACTTCGCAAAAGGGTGGCTGATGCTTTGATAACATTGCACAATAAATACAAAGAAGAAAAAGGGGAAAAATTTTCCATCCACATCTCCAGGGAAGATCTTGCCAATATTGCCGGCACCGCCACCGAATCGCTGATAAGGACATTGAGTGATTTTAAAGCAGAAAAAATAATTGAGATACAGGCAGGAAATATTGTGATACTAAATGAAAAAAAATTGGCCGGGATGCTTAATTAAAATTGGGAATTACAATTCAATGGAAAGCTGCCTGTTAAAATCATTTTTCAATTTTGTATAATCTTTCTCCAGGTATTCTGTTTCATTCCTGAGTTTTTGTTGCTTCTTAATTATTCTTTCCTCAAGCATTGATTTTTTTGAGATAATATCTTTTATTGTTTCTTCCTGCTTTTTTGCATCCTGCATTATCTCGTTTATAAATTCATCTTTTAAAATAAATTTATTTTGATACTGTTCTGCCAGGTTCAAAAAGTCTTTGTCAGTTTTATGATCCACCGCCATGCTCAGCCTTGTTTTTAAATAACTGTTCTCCTGCCGGAAAAAATCAAGCAGGCGAAGCCATGCAGTACATTCCTGCAGAAATTGTTCAGCTTTATTTTTTTCATTATCGTAGGTATCATACAGCATAAAAAAACTCTGTCTGTTTGTTTTCATTCATTTATTATTTTTCACCGCAACTCATTATTTTGTGATTCATGTCTGCAGCCGGGCTGATGTAGGGGATGCCCAGCCCCATGCCACGAACAATCAGCAGGCAGGCCATCAGCAACATCATGTACGGATAAGCCGCCCTTATCTTTTGCCGGATGCTGATGCCAATAAAATTTCCCCAGAAAGCAATGCTCCACATCACCGGTAATGTACCTGCGCCAAACGCAGCCATAAATAAAATACTGCTTTTAACATCACCGGTAGCAGCGGCAGCAGCAATAGCCAGGTACACCAGGCCGCAGGGTAACAGTCCATTTAAAAAACCAATGGCAAATAATGCAGATTGATTTTTTTTAAAGAACAATTGTCCGAAGCTGTGCCGCAATTTTTGAAAAAAATGACTGGCTGTATTTGACTGCCTAAACTTTCCGGGAAATATTTTTGGTATGATCAGCAATATGATAATAGCCGTACCCAACAGGATGGATAACCATTGCTGAAACCCAAGCAGGGAAATGCTTTTGCCAAGCAGGCCAAATGCCAGGCCAAACAAAGAATAGGTCACAATCCGGCCGCTGTTGTACAACAAAGCACCTATAAATTTTGAGTAAGTACTGTCGTTACTTAATGGTAATGCCAAAGCCAACGGGCCACACATACCCACACAGTGAAAGCTGCCGATAATGCCCATGGTAAATGCTGCTATTACTATCTGTAACATTTTTATCTTTCTTTTTTTCTTTTATGTTTTATAACAGAATTTTCTTTTCAAAATAATAAGCCACTCCTTCCACCTGCCAGCTAACCTGTAGTTCGTAAGCCCCTTTTTGCACTACTGATAAAGGCATTGAAAAATTTCCTGTTGCAGTAAAAATTTTTTTTTCCAAGTCTTTGTTTTCATCAGAAGGGCAGTAAAATAACACAGAGCCAATCATTTGTTTTGCTACAAATTCTTTTGGAAAATGAAATACTATTTGCTGATCAATAATTTCATCCGTTACCGGTGCAGAAAGAGCCTGCGTTCTTTTTACTGCATCAATCCTCTCCTGGTATTTCAATTCTTTGGCATAATAATCTGTAGTTACCAGGTCAACTTTTTGTGTAGATGATTTAAACACCATCAATAAAATGCCCACTACAAAAGCGATGTAAACAAATAATATTTTGTATCCCCAGTTCATAAAAAAAGTTTTGCCCCCATCCCCTAAAGGGAGGTATGGAGTATAAATTATTTAAAGCGTCTTTCAATTTTAATACATTTGTCTTTCTCTCCGCTAGCCAGCGGGGATGGGGGTTATTCATACACTTCCGGCCCGATGAATTTTGCTTCAATTGTTTTTATCTTTTTCCCATCTTCATACAGCCCGATGATCACCGTTTTTTTCCAGCTGCTAACATCGCTCCTGTTCATTTTTACAAAAAACTGGAGGGTTGCATAATCTTCTTTTGGTACCAGTAAATTACCGCTGCCTACTGCTGTTATCTCTCCCGGCGTATTCTCCAGCTTTAATGTAAAAGGAATATTCTTATGTGTTTTGTTTGCCAGTTTTAAATTGTACAGGTTGGCAATGCTGCCATCAGGCAATGTGGAATATGCCATACCGGAAGTACGCATGAGCCTTGCATCCAGGTCTGTCCTGCTTACAATTAAAAAGCTAAGCAGCGTTAACAGCAGCGCCAGCACTACGGTGTATGCTTTTATCCGGGAAGTGAATTTTAATTGTACTCCTTTCTTAATGCTATTTTCTGAAGCATAGCGGATAAGCCCTTTGGGTTTGTGTATGCTGATCATGATGTCGTCGCAGGCATCAATGCAGGCTGTACAGTTTACACATTCCAACTGTGTACCATTTCGAATGTCGATACCGGTGGGGCACACCCTTACACAGGCATGGCAATCTATACAATCTCCCTTGGGCGGAACAATGGCTGCAAATTTTTCCACCAGGTCGTGGCAGGCACCGGTGCCTTTGCAGTCGGTACATTTGCAATCATGCTTTTCTTCTTTATCTTCTTTTGAATATTTGCCTCTTGGTTCGCCACGGTTGTAATCGTATGCCACCAGGATGGAATTTTTATCCAGCAAAACACCCTGCAATCTTCCATAAGGACAAACAACAATACACACCTGCTCCCTGAACCACCAGTAAACAAAGAAAAATATGGAAGTAAATACCAGCAGCGATATCAACGTACCAATATTGGCAGCTGGATTTTTAATGTGCTCAATCAGCTTATCCATGCTGATGAGATAGGCAAGAAAAAAATTAGCAATGATAAACGACATCAGGAAAAACGTAATAAACTTCAATGTTCTTTTCCTGATCTTTTCGCCGTTCCATGGCATTGCCCTCAGCTGTTTTTGTTTGGCAGCATCGCCATCAATCCAATATTCAATTTTCCTGAAAACCATTTCCATAAAAATGGTTTGTGGACAGGCCCAGCCACAGAATATCCTGCCAAATACCACCGTAAATAAAATTATAAATACCACGAAAGTGAGCATGGCAATACCGAAAATAAAAAAGTCCTGCGGCCAGAATATCAATCCAAATATGATGAACTTTCTTTCCAGGATATTGAACATCAGCAACGGCTCTTCATTTACTTTGATGAAGGGGAGCGTAAAGAAAATTGCCAGGTAAAAAATACTGAACCTTGTACGCAGGTTGTACAGTTTTCCTTTTGGTTTTTTCGGGTTGATAAAATTGCGGTTGCCCTCTTTGGTAATGGTTGCCACCGAGTCCCTGTAAGAACCTTTTTTATCTTCCTTTTTTATATCGGTTGCTGTATCCATTTTTATTTTAAATAAAATTATTTTGTGGTTTTTGTATTGGCTGAATCAATTGGTACAGCAGCCGGCGCTGGTATGGAATCTGTTTTATCTTCAGTATATAAATCTCCCTGCGGTGTTTTGGCAACAGCCGGTTTAGTGCCCCTGAGTGTTTTAATATAACTGGAAATCTGGCTTATTTGCATTGGGGTAAATTGCCCATTCCATGGCTGCATTCCTTTATCAGGGTAACCCATTTTAATCGTTTTATAAATATCATTCAATGATCCTTTGTGCAACCAGTAATCGTCCGTTAAATTGGGGCCTACAATTCCGCCACCATCTTTTAAATGACAGGCAACACAGTTTGCTTCAAACAATGCCTGCCCGGCTTTGATACCATTTGCATCTGCCATCGGTACATTTTTTTCATCCACTTTATCTTTATTATTGGCCTCATATACTTCTTTCTCTATCCTGGCTTTTTCCATTTCATCTGCATATTCTTCTGTTGGATTTTTTCCAGAACCAAAAGCATGAAAATAACCGATGTAAATAAATGCCACCACAATGGTAAATATGAAACCATACTTCCACCAGGGCGGTAAAGAATTGTCAAGCTCACGAATACCATCGTAATTATGATCCAGCATGATGTCAGCTTCTTTTTCTACCGCAACTGCTTTGGTAAAAAATTTCTTATCGAGTCCCGCCCACCATTTACCCAGTTTTGCTTCTTGTAAAGTACGTGGTGCTTTTTCAGGAAGCAGCTCCTGGTAAATGCGTTTGATAGAAAATGCAAGTAAAAAAATTGCAAAAATTTCTACCATGATTACGCCAACAAAAGCATAAAAATTATCGGCAGATAATCCACCATAGTTTGCAGATACTTCTGCAGCAGCAGGGGTTACAGTCTGCGAAAAACCTGCCTGCGATAATAATGAAAAACAAAGCAGCAATGCCATGCTGATTGCTTTGCCGGCAGCTTTATTTTTTTCAATTACCTGCCTGCTGATGGCTATCAAAGCCTGCCCCATGCTCCATATTACAAAGGCAAGCATCACTGCTGTAACCACTAAAAGTATAGCCAGTAAATTGTTGTTTTCAGTTGCAGGTTTAGCTGCAGCATCTCCTGTATTTTGAGCCATTACTGTGCAGGTAATAAGCATGAATGCTGCAACAGGGATTAATTTTTTCTTTATAAAATGAAGGAAGTGCATAAAAATTATTTATAAGGTTGAGTTAGATAATTCTTCTTTATCAAGAGGTATATTTGATAATTCTTTGATCCTTTCTTTGCCCATATTTTTTACCACTACCAACAGCACTATAAAAAACAGTAAGAAGATGAAGAGTGAGATCATTGGATAGACCTGGGCATTATCAATTTTTTCGGCGTACTGTTTTATGAATTTGAACATTGTGATTATTTTTGAGCGTTAGCAGATTTAAAAATATCGGTTCCAAGGCGTTGTATGTAGGCGATCAATGCAATCACTTCTTTGTTGGGTGATACACGGATGCTGTCAATTTTAAGATTAATGGAAATACCTTTTGCCTGCATCATTAAATCTTCATTGGCATATTTTTCATAACCTTTTTCATAAGGCACACCCAATGTTCTCATGGCATTTATTTTTGCAGCGGTGTTGCTGGTATCTAAATTTTGTTCCAGCATAAAATTATAAGCAGGCATGATAGATCCTTCACTCATAGAAGATGGTTCCCTGAAATGCCGGAAATGCCAGGCATCGGATTTTTTCAGGTTGCCAGTTCCTTCTCTTGCCAGGTCTGGCCCGGTACGTTTACTGCCCCATTGAAATGGATGATCGTACACAAACTCACCTGCTTTGGAATATTCGCCATAGCGTTCTGTTTCACTTCTGAAAGGGCGTATCATTTGTGAGTGGCAGGTGTAGCAGCCTTCTCTTACATAAATATCCCTGCCCTGCAACTCAAGCGGAGTGTAAGGTTTTACACTGCTGATAGTAGGCACGTTTTCTTTAATCAAAAATGTTGGGATCATTTCTATCGCACCGCCAATCAGTATCACCACCAAACTCAGCACCATCAACTGTACTGGTTTTCTTTCAATCCAACGATGCCAGTGTTCGCCTGCATGTTTCACATATTCTTTTTCTAACGGTGCTGCTTCTGCCGGTTCATTGGCTACTAACTTGCCTGCTTTTACAGTTTTATAAATATTGTAAAACATGATCAATACACCCACGAGGTACATAGTGCCACCCAACGAACGCATGGCGTAAAATGGTTTCATGTAGGTAACAGTTTCAAGAAACGGATATTTTAAATTGCCTGCATCAGTAAATTGTTTCCACATCAGGCTTTGCTGCACACCAGCCCAGTACATGGGGATGGCATAAAAAAGTATTCCCAGTGTGCCCAACCAAAAATGGTTGTTGGCTAATTTTTTTGAATAAAGATTTGTGTTAAAAATTCGTGGTATCAGCCAATAGAGAATGCCGAATGTGAGCATACCATTCCATCCCAAAGCGCCTACATGTACATGCGCTATTATCCAGTCGGTGTAATGTGAAATAGCACTCACACTTTTTAAAGAAAGCATGGGGCCTTCAAAAGTTGCCATGCCATAAGCGGTAACCGCCACCACCATAAATTTTAAAATCACATCATCCCTCACCCTGTCCCATGCACCCCGTAAAGTAAGCAGGCCATTGATCATGCCGCCCCAGCTTGGAAAGATGAGCATGAATGAAAATACTACACCCAATGACTGGGCCCAGTTTGGAAGTGCTGTGTATAATAAATGGTGCGGCCCTGCCCAGATGTATAAAAATATCAATGCCCAAAAATGGATGATGGAAAGACGGTAAGAATACACCGGCCTGTTGGCTGCTTTTGGTAAAAAATAATACATCATACCCAGGTAAGGAGTGGTTAAAAAGAAAGCCACCGCATTGTGGCCATACCACCATTGTACCAATGCATCCTGCACACCGGAAAACCAACTGTAACTTTGCAGCCAGCTATAAGGCAATTCAAAAGAACGAACAATGTGCAGCACTGCCACCGTAACAAATGTGGCGATGTAAAACCAAATGGCTACATACAAATGTTTTTCTCTTCGTTTAATGATGGTGCCAAACATATTCCAGCCAAATGCAACCCAGATAAGGGTTATAGCCACATCTACCGGCCAGATCAGTTCTGCATATTCAGCGCCGTTGGTAAGTCCTATTGGCAATGTGATAGCAGCAGCAACAATGATGAGCTGCCATCCCCAAAAATGTATTTTACTGAGGGTATCACTGAACATCCTTGCTTTGCACAGGCGCTGCAGTGAATAATAAACACCCATAAAAATACCATTGCCTACAAAAGCAAAAATGACTGCATTGGTATGCAGCGGCCTCAGTCTTCCAAAAGAACCGTATTGGGTTATGTTCATAGAAGGAAAGATGAGCTGCAATGAAATCCACAGCCCTGCTAACATTCCCACGGCTCCCCAAAGCATGGTAGCATAAGCAAAGTTTTTTACCGTCTTGTTGTCGTAATAGAATTTTTCTACCTGCATGTTGATTTATTTATTTAGAATTTTTATTTCGGGTGTCATAGTGGTTTCCTGCCTGGGTTCATCATCAAAAAGTATTCTTATTGAAGGGGTGAAATCGTCATCGTACTGCCCGTTTTTTACACTCCACAAAAAAGCGGCAAGAAATGATCCTGCTACTAAAATGCTGACGCCGATTAAAATGAACAATGCACCCATGTTGATTTTTTATTGAAACAAAAGTATAAGGACTGGTTATTTTATAGGCTGACTGAAGTCAATAGCCGCAATGATATTTATCAGTACCCGGGATTAAATTTCCCCAGCTGATTTCAATCAGCATTGCAGCCAACTGCCATCATTGTAAAGCTTGTGGTTATTTGTATTTTTACTGTAAATTATCAGCCATGAAAAATATTATAGCAGCAGTTGATTTTTCGCCAGTGTCGGTAAATGCAGCCCGGTATGCTGTACAGCTTGCAGGGTTTTACAAAGCCAAAGTGCACCTGTATCATACATATCAATTGCCGGTGACACATATTGAATATGGGTATCCTTTTCTTACTTATGCAGAATTGCAAAATGCTGCGGAATTTCAAATGCAGGAATTGGTGAAAGACTTTTCCGGCATTGCTCAACCACCTGTATTGATTGATACAAAAGTGGAAATGGCTAATTTAATGGATGGCTTACATTCACTTTGTGGTGAAGTAAAAGCAGATATGGTGGTAATGGGCATCACCGGCAAAGATGTATTGACAAGACTGTTGGTGGGCAGCAATACCATTCATGCAATTCATCATTTGCATTGCCCTGTGTTGATTGTACCTGCCGGTTCTGCATTTTCAGGATATCAAAAAATTGGATTTGCTGCCGACTACCAAAATGCAGCTTCACCTGCTGCAATTAATCTTATCAATATGGTTGCAGGCGATTTTAAATCCAGTTTGCATGTCATAAATATTGACTGGAACAACCGGCATTTTTCTATCGAAGCCAAAGCACACCAGGAGCAGCTGCACCAGCAATTGCATGCAGGTAATGTAAGTTTTCACAACCTGGAAAATGAACACCTGGCTGCCGCCATTCATGATTTTTTAAAAAATGAGAATATAGATTTATTGATTGCATTGCCAAAAAAACACAACCTTGTTGAAAGGCTGTTTTCCCGGAGCCATACAGAGGTGCTGCTGTATCATAGTGATATGCCGATACTGTGTATCCCGGAATAAATTTGTATATTGTAATGAAGTTTCAGCGGATTAAAAATTGAATGATGAAACTGGTATTATTTTATTTTCAATCAGCATCAAATGGAAAATGAAACTGTTTCTGAAGAATCTCTTTTTGAAAATGTAACCGGGTACATCAATGCCAGGGTGGAACTGATGCGGCTGCAACTGATTGAAAAAGTAGCGGCCATTTTATCCAGAGCGCTGTCACTTATTATTATCATTCCCTTTTTTTTAATAGCCTTTTTATTTTTGAGTATCACCCTTGCTCATTACTTTGCAGAACTGTGGGGGCATGAATATACTGGCTACCTTACTGTTGCCTCCATATACCTAGTTGTTGGTTTTTTGCTGGTCTGGAAAAGAAAGAACTGGCTGGTAAAACCTTTTCAAAATGGATTGATAAAACAAATTTTCAGCAAACAAAAGCATGACTGAGATAAACAATACGAGTGAGCTGCAGGCTGCTATCAGGCAGTTGCAGACTGATATGCAGGAGAGAGACCATGTAATAAAACAAAAAATTTCCACAATAGAAAAAAGCCTGCATCCGGCCAATATCCTGGTGGCTGCTTTTAATAAAATAACCGGGTCGGGCCATTCGCATTTTGAAAAGCAGCAATCATTTTCAGGAAGTATATTAAGGGGAGGGTTTAAATTTTGGCTGTACAAACTGCTGTTAAAAACGGAACAAAAAGTGGAACAAAATATTTATGATTCCATTGACAGCGCTTTCGATCATCTGAAAGATTTTATGAAACGGAAATTGTAACCCTTCATCTCTTTGAAACCACTTTCAACGTACCTCAATTTTTTTATTACTTATATTTATACTGCATTTTTGCAGTTAATAATTTCTCCACAAAAAATGGCTATTATTAATAAATTTAGAGGTGTATTTGTTTTACTATTATTGGTTGCATCCTGCAAAAAAAAACAGGAGAGCATTAAACCTGTCAGCGAAAATATTTCTGAATCGGTATATGCATCTGGCGTTATCAAAAGCAGGAACCAGTACCAGGTTTTTTCTACCGGCAATGGATTGCTGCAGGAGATATTTGTAACAGAAGGGGATACTGTTAAAAAAGGTGATCCATTGTTTCGCATTAAAAATGAAGCTTCCATCTTAAATAAAGAAAATGCCCAGCTTGCCAGCGACTATGCCGCTGCTAATACTAACAGTGATAAACTAAATGAAGCAAAAATAAATACAGACCTGGCAAAAGCTAAGCTGGACAATGATTTGCTGCAATTGCAACGGCAGCGAAATTTATGGATGCAGGAAATTGGTACCCGTAATGAAGTGGATCAAAGAGAACTGGCTTATAAGAATTCAACAACAAATTATGAAGCTGCCAAACTGCGGTACAATGATCTGCAAAAACAATTGAACTTTACTTCTCGACAGGCTAAAAAAAATTTAGCTATCAGCAGCAGTGTCGTAAATGATTATACCATTAAAAGTAATACGGATGGAGAGGTATACAGTGTGTTGAAAGAAAAAGGAGAGATGGTAAATACACAAAGCCCGGTTGCTATTATTGGTGATGCCGGTAATTTTTTCCTGGAGCTGCAAGTAGATGAATATGATATTGCCAAAATAAGATTGGGTCAAAAAGTATTACTCAGCCTGGACAGTTACAAAGGCCAGTCATTTGAAGCCAGCATTACCAAAATTGATCCGCTGATGAATGACAGGTCAAGATCATTTACGGGGGAAGCCAATTTTATTTCCAGGCCGGAAGTATTGTATCCAAATCTTACAACAGAAGCTAATATTATTATCCAGGCAAAAAAAAATGTTATTACTATTCCACGAAATTATTTGGTGGATGATGGGTATGTGCTGGATGAAAATAATAAAAAAATAAAAGTGGTTACCGGATTGAAAGACTACCAAAAGGTGGAAATAATAAGTGGCATTACCACTAATACGAACATACTAAAGCCCGGCAAATGAATTTGAAATTAATTTTCAGCATTGCAAAAGCTTTATTGCTGGCTCGCTGGAAACAGACGCTGGTAGCGGCTATTGGCGTTACTTTTGGCATTACGATGTTCATTACCCTGTTGAGTTTTATGACCGGGCTCAATAACCTGCTGGATGGACTGATATTGAACCGTACACCTCATGTCCGTATCTTCAATGACATCAAACCAAACAGTAACCAACCAGTAAATACTGATACTAATTTTAAAACTACTTACAACTTTATTCAATCCGTTAAATCAAATAACAGCCGCCAGGAAATTTATAATAGCGGTGCCATCATGGATGCGATAAAAAATGATGAACGTGTGTTGGGCTATGCACCTAAAATATCAGCACCTGTTTTTTTTAATGATGGAGCCATCGACATTACCGGCTCCATGAATGGAATAGACGTATTGGCGGAAACCAAATTGTTTTTTTTCAATGATTACATTGTTGCAGGCAATGCTGCTGATTTAAAAAATACAGCCAACAGTATGGTGCTGGGTGTGGGGCTGGCACAAAAGCTATTGGTAAATGTTGGCGATGTGATACATATCACCACTTCAAAAGGCCAGCGGTTTTCTTTAAAAGTGGTCGGCTTTTTTCAATCCGGTTTGCTGGAATTAGATAAAACCCAGAGCTATACTTCCATTGGTACAGCACAAAAGATTTTGGGTAAAGCAAATAATTATATTACTGATATACAGGTGAAGCTGAAAGATATTAAGCTGGCACCTGCAGTGGCAAAGGAATACGGCCAGAAGTTCCAGGCTGATGCAGAAGATATTCAGACTGCCAATTCGCAATTTGAAACGGGAAGCTCTATACGAAAATTGATTGCGTATGCAGTAGGTATTACATTGTTGATAGTGGCGGGTTTCGGTATCTACAATATTTTAAACATGATGATCTATGAAAAGATGGATACGATTGCGATACTGAAAGCTACCGGTTTTTCAGGCAGTGATGTAAAGCGTATCTTTTTGATGATCGCTATCAGCATTGGTTTGTTTGGCGGGGCTTTGGGATTACTGTTTGGTTTTTTACTTTCTTCTGTTATTGATCAGATTCCTTTTAATACTGCAGCATTGCCCACCATCACCACTTATCCCATCAATTATAATCCGATGTTTTATTTTATCGGTGTTAGTTTTTCTTTTATCACCACTTACATGGCTGGGTTTTTTCCTTCAAGAAAAGCCAGCAAAATTGATCCTGTTATCATCATTAGAGGTAAATAACCATGAGTGAAATTATTTTGGAAGCAAGGCATATCAACAAAAATTTTCATGACCCTGTTACAGTGAAAGTGCTGAGTGATATCAATCTCAGTATCACAAAGGGAGATTTTGTTTCGGTAATAGGAAAATCGGGCTGTGGCAAATCAACGTTGTTGTATATCCTCAGTACGATGGATACAGATTACGAAGGAGAATTGTTGATCAGCGATGAACTGGTGACCGGTAAAAAAGAAAAACAACTGGCCCTTATTCGAAATGAAAAGATTGGTTTTGTATTTCAATTCCATTATTTGTTGAATGAATTTTCTGTGTTGAAAAATGTAATGTTGCCTGCATTGAAACTAAATAAGTTTTCGGAAAAGGAAGTGGAACACAAGGCAATGGAGCGGTTAAAAATTTTGGGGATTGATCAACTGGCTGCAAAAAAAGCCAATCAGTTATCTGGTGGAGAAAAGCAGTGGGTGGCGATTGCAAGGGCACTGGTGAATGACCCTGCCATCATCATTGGAGATGAACCTACTGGAAACCTTGATAAAAAAAATACAGAGATTGTGTTTGATATTTTTAAACAGTTGTCGCAGGAGTTTCAGCAAACTTTGCTGATTGTAACACACGATCAAAGTTTTGCTGCCAATACCAACCGGATTATTGAAATGGAGGATGGAAAGATTATCAGGCAATAAGCAGATCATTTCATCAACACAGTGATTAAATTTACAGGCCTTTTTTCCGGGCAATAATATTACTCAGCAAAGTTACCAGCAATACAATACTGATACTGCTTGCAGGCATAAGTATGGCAGCCACCATAGGAGAGAGGTGGGCACTCACTGCAAAGCTTAGCCCAACACAATTGTACAGGATGGAAAGTATAAAGCTGGCAGTCACGATTTTTTTACCAGCTTTGGCAAATTGCAAAAACTGGTCTAATTTATTTACACAGTTTCCATCCAGTATAGCATCGCAGGCAGGTGTAAACTGTGCGGTGTTGTCGCTTACAGCAATACCCACATTGCTTTGCATCAATGCTCCGGCATCATTCAGTCCATCTCCCAGCATTAAAACATTTTTATTCTTTTCCTGCAATGATTGTATGTAGGATAATTTTTGCTGTGGTGATTGTTGAAAATGCAATACTATTTCTTTACCAAACAAATGCTGCAAATTATTTTTCTCTGCATCATGGTCACCGGAAAGCACTTGCAATTCATAACCTTGCTTTTTTAGATTACCCACTGCCTGCTCCAGTCCCTGCCTGTAATGGTTGCTTACGCTAAAGCTGCCCTTGTGAGTGTTGTTCAGCAACAGCTGTACATGTGTGCCGGTATCGTAGCTGATAATGTCGGGATTGCTTTTTTCAACAAAAACAGCAGAACCCATTTTTACCATTGTATTATTGGCAATGCCTTCAATCCCTTTACCAGCGTACTCTTTAAACTGATCAGCTTCCGGTAATTGTTCTTTTTCTGCAGTAAGATTATTGGCAATTATTTTGCTGAGCGGATGCGATGATTGAGCAGCAATAATTTTAATAGCTGATTTTTCTTTATCGGTCAGCGGTGTTCCGGCATAAATTACTTCTGAAGAATGCCCTTGTGTGATGGTGCCTGTTTTATCAAATACAATCGTATTTATTTTAGCCAGTGATTCTATTACATTCGCATTCTTTAGGTACAATTTATTCTTCCCAAAAATGCGGAGCATATTGCCGTAAGTAAAAGTGGCGGATAATAATAAAGAGCAGGGACAAGCCACCAGTAATACTGCTGTTAATGCCGGAAAAATATTGACAGGATTTTTAATCCACCAAAAAATGACTGTACCTGCAGCTATGGAAAATAATGCCAGTGTGAAATAACGGCTCCAGGGATGAATGAAAGATTGTGCCTTATTTTTAGGAGCATTGAATATATCATTGTTCCAAAGTTGTGTGATGTAGCTTTGGGAAACATCTTTTACTATTTCCAGTTGTATGGCGCTGCCAATTTGTTTGCCGCCGGCAAAAATGGTGTCACCAATATTTTTTTCTACCGGTGAATTTTCTCCGCTTACAAAACTGTAGTCCACATTGGCTTTACCCTTTATCAATAATGCATCTGCCGGAATCATTTCCTGATGGCGGATAATTACCCTGTTGCCTTTTACCAATTGTGTAACTGGAATATTTTTTTCAATTCCATTTTTCAATACCGTTACCCCCAAAGGAAAATAAGATTTGTAATCTCTTTCAAAAGAAAGTGAATCATAAGTTTTGTCCTGGAACCACCGCCCAATCAGCATAAAGAACACGATGCCGGTAGCAGAATCTAAAAACCCAGCACCGGTGCCGCTGATAATTTCATAATAACTTCTGGCAAATGCCACTGTTGTTGCCAACGCAATCGGGGCATCAATATTTAAAAATTTTTGGCGTAAACCTTTCCATGCTGAAATAAAAAATCCATTGGCACTATACAGCAATACCGGGATAGAAAGAAAAAATATCAGCCAGGTGAAAGTTTGTTTCAAACCAGCCTGCTCAATATTACCCGACGAAAAATATTCAGGAAAGCTCAGCATCATAATATTGCTGAAACAAAAACCTGCAACACCTATTTTATAAACCTGATTGCGGTTAAATTTTTTAACTGTTTTTTTGCCGGCATCTTTTAAACTGATATCTGGTTCGTAGCCAATAAATGCCAGCATTTCCACCAGCTTTCTTAAAGAAATTAATTGCGGATTGAAAATAATGAATACTTCTTTTCGCTGAAAGTTGGTTTGTGATTTTATAATCCCCGGGTCAATGCGGTGAAGGTTTTCCAACAAATAAACGCAGGAAGAACAATGCATCTGTGGCAACTGAAATATTACATTGGTTTGTGTGCTGCTGCTGTACTGGATTATTTTCTGTGTGATTGTTTCATCATCGAGGTATGCAAACCGTTGTGAAATGAATTTACCCTTTGCCCTGATGCCGGGATTTTTATCAAAATCGTAATAACTGCATAAATTATTTTCATTCAGCAGTAGGTACACCTGTCTGCATCCATGGCAGCAGAATGATTTATCGTCAGTCACAATTATCTCATCGCAATTTTCTCCGCAATGATAACAGGTTGTTTGTGTGCTGGTGGCTGTTGTAGTCAATGATAGAATTAAGTTGTAAATAACTTACGGGCATTTTAAATAACGCCTGATAAAAATTTCATGAAATTGCATTTGAGTTCGATGTATTTTTTCTCTACATCTTTTATCCTGTCCCTCAAAATATCCTGTGAGCATAGCGCATTGATGTCGTACAATGATTGCTGTGCAGCATCTTTTTCCAGCCGCTGTTGCTGTATGCCCAGTTCCGTATTCAGTTGTTTCATTTGTTGGTGATGAAGTTCCAATTCTTTACTAAAATGCACTTTTGCTCCTATACTTTCATCATCTGTTATCATCGCTTCATTGTCAACCAGCATTTTTTCAAGTACAGGTATTTCACTTTCCTGGGTAATGATGGTTTTTAACCAATGTTCATTTTCATTGAGGTAGAGTACCAGCCTTGATTGATTTGTTTGGAATAGCGTATTCATGGTGAAAAATTTTACAATACAAAAGTGTATTGAAAATCTTTCCCTTAAAATGACAGGCATCAAAACGGGGTATGACCTTTATCAGTAAATAGAATCAACGCTAGGATATTTTTCGTTCAAACAGCCATCTGAAAGGTTTGTAAGGCTGCTCTGGCCGGAGGTTGAATTTTGCAATGGTATTTTGCTGGATATAATTGACCGCTTCATCAACAGAATCGGTCACTAAATAAAATTTATCATCATCTGATGAAATTGTTCCTCTGGCTTTCATTAATTCAATGTGCTGCACAAGTTCTTGGTGAAACTCCCTGTCAAAGATTACGATGGGAAATTGCTGGATCATTTTTGTTTGTATCAAAGTAAGGGCTTCAAAATATTCATCCAGCGTACCAAAGCCGCCGGGCATCACTACAAAGGCGTAAGAATATTTTATCAGTAAAGTTTTACGCACAAAAAAGAATTTGATATTGACCCATTTGTCAAGGTAAGGATTGGGTTTTTGTTCATGCGGCAAAACGATATTGCAGCCTACACTTCGGCCACCTATTTCTTTAGCACCTTTATTGGCGGCTTCCATAATGCCGGGGCCGCCGCCGGTCATGATGGTAAAACCCAGTTCGGCAATCCTGCCTGCCAGCTCTTCTGTTTTTTCAAAATATGGATGGCCATCTTTAAAACGGGCAGAACCAAAAATGGTAACACAGGGGCCGGCAAAATGCAAAGCCCTGAAACCTTTGATAAATTCAAATAATACTTCCACCGCAAACTTAAATTCCTTCCAGCGGCTTTGGGGTCCCTCTAAAAATTTTATTTCTGATTTTGTCATGGCAGGTAATTGTTGTCAAACGTACTGGTTTTTTGAAACAGTCAATACTATTTTTATTTTTCCGGTATGTGGAATATTTGTTTTTTTTATAGACAGCAAAACAGGTTGATTTCTTTAAAACACAGGCCAGCAGGCAGTTTTGTATTTGGCATGTTAGTGGAAGAAGGCTGCCAAAATGATTTATATGCCAGCAGGTTTTCCGTTTAAAATTTTTTTAGTGGATGAAGATTTATTTAGTCTCGCCATGTATAAACAGCATTTTCGTAACATGGGCTGCACTGATGTACACCTGTTCGATAGTATTGCACCCTGTGTAAACCGTTTTGATGAAAAACCGCAGGTAATTTTTCTTGATTACAGGCTGAACCCACAACAAGGGCTTAAAATATTAACGGCGATAAGAAAAGTTATCCCGGATGCATATATCATTTTTGTTACTGGCTCAAGTGGTATTATGGAGTCTTTATTTTCACTGGGGCAGGGTGCATTTGAGTACATAATAAAAGACAGCAATTATGTGATGCACATACAAAACAGCATGAAGAAGATCAGCCAGATAGAAAAAGTGTTGTATAACAATCCTGCACAGCGAAGAAAATAATTGCAGTTACCAGCTTCCGCTGCTGCCACCGCCGCCAAAGCTGCCACCACCAAAGCCACCGAAACCACCTCCGCCTGAAGAGCCACCACCGCCTCCACCACCAAGAAAGAAAATTGGGGCAAAACCACGACGGCTCATAAACGAGCCACCACGGCCGCCGCCACCACCTAATGCAGAAAGGATAACAATTACAATGATGATGAGAAAAAGTATTCTAAAAGGCGAGATGCCTTTATTTTTTCTGTAACCAGGCGGTGCTTTGTATTCACCAAGTGTGGCTTTCATAATGGCATCGGTGCCCCTGTCTATGCCGCCATAATAATCGTTGCCTTTAAATTTTGGTACAATTAATTCATTGATGATATGGTTGGCACTAACATCTGGCAAAGCACCTTCCACTCCGTACCCGGTAGAAATATTTAGTTTGCGGTCTTCTTTTGAAATAAGAAGTACTACGCCATTATTAAATTGTTTTCCGCCCACACCCCAGGCCCTGCCAAGTTGTACGGTATAATCCGCTACATCATAACCATCAAGATTGGGAATGATAACCACGGTAATTTGTGTAGAAGTGCTGTCATCAAACTGTACCAGTTTACTTTCCAGTGCCTGTTGCTGATCGGGGGTTAATACGCCTGCAAAATCATTGACTAATTTTTGTTTACCGGTACGAGGAGTAAGTAAACTTTTTGCATCAAAAGAAGTTTGGGAAAAAATAACCGTATTTAGCAGCAGTAAAAAAAATATGTTCAGCAGTTTTTTCATTCGTTGTTGCTTCTTTGAATTGGGCTGTATTTTTTATTTACCAAAAACAATATCGTCTGGCAATTCATTCTTGTCTATGGAAGTTTCGTAAGGAAATTTTTCTTTCAGTGTTTGCCCTATCTGCAATACACATTGCTCAATACCATTGCTGATATTGTGCTGTGTAAAATTTGCCAGCATATTTTTTACCGCATCATTCCAGTAAGCTTCACCTGTTTTTTGATAGATGCCTTCATCAGCAAATAATGCCAGCTCTTTGTGATCCATAGCAATATATAAAAGCACCGCATTGCGGTGCTCTGTATGCTGCATTTTAAGTTGAAAGAAAACTTCTTTGGCCCTGTCAATCGGGTCTACAAAAGAGTTTTTACTTTCTACAAATATTCTTATCTCCCCGCTGGTTTCTTTTTCAGCCAGGCGAATTGCATCCACTATCTGGCTGTTGTCTTCAGCAGAAAAAAATTGTCTTTGTTTTTTTTTGAATAAAGGAAATAAACCCACTTTGTATTATTTGTAATTAACCTCCAAAATCTACTTTAGTATCTTTTGCTCCTTCGTCTGCTTTGTAATTTGCTTTGGCGGTGTATCCAAAAATGCCTGCAATAATATTAGCTGGAAATTTTACAAGTTTAGTATTGTAATCAGTTACTGCAAGGTTCCAGTCACGCAGGGCTACGGTAACCCTGTTCTCTGTTCCTTCTACCTGTGCCTGCAAATCTCTGTACAAGCCGGTTGCCTGTAATGTTGGATATGCTTCAATATTAATGTTAAGTGCAGCCCTACCAATTTGGTTGTACTGTTTATCAGCGTCTGCAAGTTGTTGAGGAGTGGACTCAGCTGTTACATTTGGTATTTTAGACCTCATTTGCACAATCTTTATAAGCGTAGTGTCTTCGTTACGGGCAGCACCCTTAATGGTGGCTACTACATTATCATACATATTTTTCTTACGTTGAAACTGTGTTTCCACTTCGCCCCATTTACCATTGATTCCTGTTTGAGCAGTGGCTAATCCGTTGCGTATTGAAATAGCCCACAATACCAGTAGGCCAACTACTACCAAAATAATGATTCCTGAACGTTTCATAATATTAAAATTTATTTAAGAGGCTAAATTAAATCTTTCTCCGGCAATCCATTATTTATTTTCCCCGAATTATTTCTACCGGGTGCAGGCTGTTTTAAAAGGTAAAAAAGTGGCCTTTTATTTATGACAGAATTAAAAAAATATTCGATTGAAAATTGAAAAATTGGAGTTGAGAAGGTATAAAGAAAACTTACTTACTGCAATGCCTTTATCTTCCTGATAACATCAGCAGTAAAAACTGCAGCCCCGTCATTATTCAAGTGCCTGATATCCATAAACAGATTTTTGTGATTGAGGTAGGTAGTATCCTGCAGGTAATTCCAAAAGTAAACCTTGCTGCTGTCGGCCATTTTAGCGGCCATCTCAACAGTTGGATTATAGTCTTGTGTAAATTTTTTGTAAGTAGGAGAAACTACAATTACCAGCTTCACCTTCTTTTCATTGCATGCAGTAATAATATTTTCAAGTGCTTTTACTTTGTTGCTGTCCAGCTTTTCATTGCGGCTGTCTATGATACTCATCTCTCCATTCCAACTGCCGTTTAAGGGAATATAGCCCAGTGTTTTTTCTTCTTCCTTCCGGTTATTTAAATCGAGTGCACCGGTAATGGTAGGCACCAGCAGTGAATTAAAAGTGTACATGCCGGAGAGTAATTTGTATTTTTCCAAAGGGCTTTTCAAATCCACAATCTCTCTTATTTCTGGATGCGTTTTATAATAAGGCAGCAGCGATGAAACCCGGTCTTCAATTTTATAAGAACGTTTTTCAAACTCGTCATCCAGTATATCCAGTATGATTACTTTGGGGCTGTATCTTTTTAAAATGCTGTTGGTTTCTGCATTGGCGTAAGATATGAAATTGCCATCCCTGCCTGCATTGTAGCAGATAGCTTTCAGGCTGTCCTGCATCACCGCAGCGATATAATGGTGATTGGCTTTTGAAGATCCAAGTATGATAATGTCTGGCGTTGCTTTTTCCAGCACATAAGTAATCCGGTATCCGCCACCATGATTTTGTTTAGAATAAATTTTTCTTATTACAGCGCCTGCCAACAGGTCTAATAAAATTAGAAGTACAAAAAATACAGCCAGCTTGAGGATTATTTTTTTTAGCATAGTTGTGTATTAAAATGTATCAAACGCATGTAATGAAAATATAAAATTAGCTGTCATTTTAAAACTGAAAATAAATAAACTGCCCACCATCAAACACACCAAATAAAAGTATCATCGCTGTAATAAATAAATAAGAAGCATACCGCACTGCAATATTTTTATGACTGAACAAAGCGATATGGGTATGTTTATAATAGTCTGTTAGTTCTACTAACAACAAAATAATAATACCCAACACGGGGTAGATAATCATGTAGGGCTCCGGTACAAAAATATCTCCACTGAAATGGGCTATTTTTTTTATGATATAAAATGCATCTCCCGAACTTTTGGCCCTGAAAAATATCCAGGCAAAATCAATGAGCAGGAAGCTGGTTATTACCTGAATGAAATATTTTGCTTTTAAAAATTTAGCCCCTTTTGCCGTATCTAAGTTTGCCCATTTTATTTTTTTGATGAGGATGGCAAACACCAGGTAAAATCCATTGATGCCACCCCAGATAATAAATGTCCAGTTGGCGCCATGCCATAAACCGCTTATCAGGAAAACAAAAAATAAATTAAAATACCATCTTGGTACCGATACCCTGTTGCCGCCTAACGGTATGTACAGGTAATCTGTAAACCAGGATGAGAGCGATATGTGCCACCTGCTCCAGAATTCTGAAATACTTTTAGAAAGGTAAGGGCTTCTGAAATTGGTCATTAATTTAAAGCCCATTGTCCGGGCTGCACCAATGGCAATATCTGAGTAGCCGGAAAAATCGCAATAAATCTGGAAGGCAAAAAATATGGTAGCTAACAAAAATGTATTGCCGGTATGTGCCTGCGGATGATCATATACTTTGTCAACATAAATACCGAGACGGTCGGCCACTACCAGTTTTTTAAAGAAGCCCCACAGCATCAGTTTTAACCCAGCAGCAACATCATCATAATTTAATTTCTTTACTTCATGAAACTGGTGCAAAATATTTTGCGGCCGCTCAATAGGGCCTGCCACCAATTGCGGATAGAACATTACATACAATGCATAAATACCAAAATGCCTTTCTGCTTTTTGATTGCCACGGTACACTTCAATGGTGTAGCTCATAGCCTGGAATGTGTGAAACGACAAACCGATGGGAAGCAGGATTTTGAGAAAGGGCATTGGATTTTTTACAGACAATGACCCAAGCAGCAAACTTAAATTGTCATTTAAAAAATTATAGTATTTAAAAACTGCCAGCACGCCGATATTGGCCACCAGGCTCAGTACCAGGTAAAGTTTTCGTTTTTTACCCTGTACATTTTCTATCAATATGCCGGCGAAATAATCTATTACGATGGTGAACCCTAGAATTAAAATATATACCGGAACAAATGCCATGTAGAAATAGCAGCTTGCTGCCAGTAATAAAAACCACCTGAACTTATGGGGCAGAATAAAATAGGTTAGCGTAACCAGGATATAAAAAAATACAAACTCAATCGAATTAAATATCATACGCTAAGGAGGGAATTTTATAATTTGACCAGGTCGTGTTTTTAGCTTTGGGCTTGTAAGAATATGTTTTTGAAATCAAAGATGAAACGTTCCAACTCACACAATAGAAATACTGCCTGGTGTATTGTTCATGCTTCCTTAAAACGAGATTTCCGGGTGATTTATTGTATTGTAAAAACAGCTTTCGGACAACGCAATTGCATAGCCCGAAAGCTTTTTAAAATCTTATTCGTTTATTGCAGCAATACCCGGTAATACTTTTCCTTCAAAATATTCCAGCATGGCGCCGCCGCCGGTACTTACATAACTTACTTTGTCTGCAAGGTTAAATTGATTTACTGCAGCTACACTATCACCGCCACCAACTAAGCTGAAGGCTCCTTTGGAGGTAGCATCAGCCACTGCCAGCGCAATTGATTTGGTGCCGTTTTGGAATTTCTCCATTTCAAAAACACCCATGGGGCCGTTCCATAAAATGGTTTTTGAATTGCCGATTACTTCACTAAAAACACCAACTGCTTTCGGGCCAATATCCAATCCCATCCAGCCATCAGGAATGGCATCACTCATGGTAATTTGTGTGTTGGCATTGGCATCAAATTTATCTGCACATACAGAGTTTTCGGGTAAGTGTATGCTTACACCTTTTTCTGTTGCTTTTGCTAAAATGTCGAGTGCTGTTTGTAAGCGGTCATCTTCACACAATGAATTACCAATCTTACCACCTCTTGCTTTGATAAAAGTATAAGCCATACCTCCGCCGATAATAATGTCGGTTGCTCTTTCCAGTAAATTTTCAATGATGAGTATTTTGTCTGAAACTTTTGCCCCGCCAATGATAGCACAGAAAGGTTTTTCGCTGCCATGCATTACTTTTTCTGCACTGGCTACTTCGCCTTCCATCAGCAGGCCAAACATTTTTTTATCTGAAGCAAAATATTTTGCAATCACCGCAGTGGAAGCATGAGCCCTGTGTGCTGTGCCAAATGCATCGTTTACATAAATGTCTCCGAGCTTGCTTAACTTTTCTGCAAAGGCTTCATCGCCTTTTTCTTCCTCTTTATAAAAGCGGAGGTTTTCTAACAGCAGTACTTCGCCGGCCTGCAGCATGTTTGCCGTGATAGCGGCCTGTTCGCCAATGCAATCATTAGCGAAGAAAACATTTGTGCCCACATCTCCTGAAGGGGTGTCAGTATTTAATAATTCATGTAAATGTTTTACTAAATGCTTTAAAGAATATTTATCTGCTGGGCCATCTTTGGGGCGGCCTAGATGGCTCATTAAAATTGCACTGCCGCCATCTGCTAATATTTTTTTAATGGTGGGGATGGTAGCTGTCATCCTGGTATCGTCGGTGATGTTGAAGTCTGCATCTAGCGGCACATTGAAGTCTACTCTTACCAAAACTTTTTGGCCTGCGAAATTGGTTGAATTGAATTTGCTCATGGTTAATTTGTTATTTCGATAAGTTGTTGATTGGTTTTAGAAAGTAATTTAATTGCTTCAGGAAAATGATTGTCGATAATTTTTTTTAGTTGTTTATTTGTAACATTTCCAATGTTCATGAATAAGACTTTGGGCAGGCTGGCGGGAAGTTCTGCCATCCCAACAAAATCATAATCTTTTGTAGTAATTACCACAACAAAAGGGTTGAGTGCAGCCTGTTTAAAAACTTCGTAATCTTTTGTGTTTTCAAAATCTAATTCTCTAAAAGTTTTTGCTTTGAGTTTATATTCATCCCTTATCCATTCTGCAAGTACCGAAGGAAGGTTCATGTCAAACCAAAATTCTAATGAATCAGGCTGCATTACTGTTTATTCTGATGACAGGGTGATTAATTTTTTTTGCCGCATATAGTAAGGCAGCTTTAATATCATTTTCTTCAAGGAATGGAAAAGCTTCCAGCAATTCTTTTTCTGTCATACCTGCTGCAAGATACCCAAGTACATCTGCCACCTGGAAACGCATTCCCCTGATGGTGGGCCTGCCACCCATCAAACCCGGGATAATTGTTATCCGCTTTAATAATTCTGTATTCATACCAAATTATTTTCTGTATAAAGGTAATCAATGCCTGCAAAAAAGCCCCCTAAAAAATTTCAGGGGGCTTGAATATGATTTGCTGAATAAAGATAAATCGTACAAGAGTGCGACGCAAATGAAGCGTAATAGCAGCACAACTGCCCGGTACAAAAAATTACTTGCTTATTAAGCCTGCAAAATGATGCACTGTACGCACCAATTGAGATACATAACTCATTTCATTATCGTACCAGCTTACCGCTTTTATCAATTGTTTGTCGCCTACTGTCAACACTTTGGTTTGTGTGGCATCAAACAAAGAACCGAATGTGGTGCCGATGATGTCGCTGCTTACAATTTCATCTTCGGTGTAGCCAAAACTCTCGTTGCTGGCGGCTTTCATTGCTGCGTTGATTTCTTCTACTGTTACTGTCTTATTTAAAACCGCCGTAAGCTCTGTTAAAGAACCTGTGATGGTAGGTACCCTTTGGGCGCTGCCATCTAATTTACCTTTGAGTTCTGGCAATACCAGGCCGATTGCTTTTGCAGCACCGGTGCTGTTAGGAACGATGTTGGCTGCTGCTGCCCTTGCCCTGCGAAGATCACCTTTTGGATGTGGTGCATCCAAAGTATTTTGATCGTTGGTGTAAGCATGAATGGTAGTCATGATGCCCTGAACAATTCCAAACTGGTCGTTCAAAACTTTTGCCATTGGCGCCAGGCAGTTGGTAGTGCAGCTTGCACAGCTGATGATGGTTTCACTGCCATCAAGGATGCCGTGGTTTACATTAAACACTACTGTTTTTAAATCGCCGGTGGCTGGTGCAGAGATCACTACTCTTTTAGCACCTGCTGTAATGTGGGCTGCTGCTTTATCTTTATCGGTAAAGAAGCCGGTGCTTTCAATCACCACATCCACATCATGGCTCCCCCATGGAATTTGTGAAGGGTCTTTTTGTGCATATATTTTTATTTCCTGTCCATCTACAATAATTGCATTGTCGGTAGAAGTAACTTTTTGATCGAAACGTCCTTGTGCACTATCATACTTTAATAAATGCGCCAGTACTGCCGGGCTGGTTAAATCATTGATAGCAACTACATCTATACCCTGCATGTTATAGATTTGACGGAACACCAAACGGCCAATGCGGCCGAAACCATTGATGGCAACTTTAACTGTACTCATAATTTTGTCTTGTTTTATTTTATTTTGAAACGGGGCAAAGGTAATGATTAGTGCATAAAAAAAGTTCCATATTTATTTATGGAACTTTCGGGATAGGTAATTTGTTTATAATTTAATTTGTGGTAAATAGTTTTTCATCCACGGGTTTGTTTACTTCTATTTTTTCAAAATTAAGTTCACCATTTGCTGTTCCGTTAGTGTGGGCAAAAATAAATCCGTCGGCTGATGGTTTATAGTTTGAAAAAGTTGCAGACATTTCTTTTTCTTCTCCGCCAATCTTTCTTATGCCGGATGTTTTAATGATATAGTTGGTTTTGGTGCTGATGAAATAAGTGGTGACAGTGCCGTTTTTAAAAGTGGCTTTCACTTTATTACATTCTTCTCCTTCGGCAGTTTCTTTGCCCTGTAATTCAAGCTGGGTGCCTTTTTCCTTATAATTATTAAAAGCGTTCTGGATATCCAGCTGGGAGATACTTTCTTTTACCTTGTCGTCTGTCCATGCTTCCGGAGTGGTCTGTCCGCCAAAGGGCATAAAGCCCCAGCCTTGTGTTGGTGTGTTAATCTGATAGCCCGTCATGCCCATTACAGAAATGTCAACCCGCTGTCCCACCAGGTGCGATTTTGTAACGGTAATACCAACATCCTGTCCGCCGGCATTCATACTGCCTTCCATTGTTAAAGTTTTAATGGAATTTAATTTTTCTTTGCCGCCCATGGCTTCAATATTTTTGTTTACCACTTCATCAATCGTTTGTGCTTTGATGCTGTTGATGCTTAAAAGTGCAGCGATTGCAAGGATGCTTAGTTGTAACTTTTTCATTTGTTGTTTTTTGTTATTGATTTATTATTCTGGTTTGTATAATTTGGCGTCGATGGATTTATTGATTTCTATTTTATCGAAAGTGGTGCCGCCACCAGCTCTTCCTTCGCCATTGGGATTTTTCATTTCGATATTGCTGGGGAACATGATTCCATCCACCGCTTTATAATCATTGTACAGTGTGTACACTTCCGTTAGCTCTGCTCCTTCTTTTTTTCTTCCGCCTCCAAACATGCCACCTCCTTTTGCCAAAGATTGGGTGATAAGATAATTGCTGGCATCAATCCAGTAAATAGTTTCTTTGCCAGCTTTGGTAGTTAATTTTATTTTGTAACAGGTATTGCCGTTTACAGAATCTTTTCCCAACAGTTCAGCTTTGTGTCCTTTGGTAACATAATCAACCAGTGGCCCTGCAATGTCCAGTTCTGTTTGCAAACCAGCCACAGTTTCATCTGCCATTTTGTTGGGAGTTAGCGAACGCATGGGGATGTAAGACCAGGCTTCTTTTTCTGTTACCAGCATAAAGCCATTGGTGCCGCCCATTTCAAATTCTGTGCGGCTGAGTTTGCCCTGTTCTTTGGTAACTTTTACGGTTACCTCATTACCCATCATTTCCCTGCTGCCTTCCATGTAAATGGACTTGATGGAAAGCAGTTTGTCTTTTCCTCCACGGGCCTTTTCATATTTTTCAATTATTTCATCTACTGTTTGTCCGCTGGCAAATTGGGCTGCCACTAAGAAGAGTACCAGCAGACCAAATAAAACTATATTTCTCATCATCGTGATTTATAAAATAAAGATAGTAGAAAATAGTACCCTGAAAAATTAAGTTGATAAAGGGCAAAAAATAATGATGAGTCAAATAATTGATTGCTTAAAGTAAATGCTAAAGCAGCTTACATTTGCAGCAACTGAAAAGAATATCATGGCACAAAAAATAACCGGGCAAATTGTTGACATCCTCAACAAAAAAATATTTGATGGAGAAGTGGAATTTGATAACGGAAAGATAATATCCATCAAGCCTCTAAACTCCTCAACCCCTCAACTTCTCAACTATATCCTCCCAGGCTTTATCGACAGTCATGTGCATGTAGAAAGCAGCATGCTGGTGCCTAGTGAGTTTGCAAAACTAACTGTAGTACATGGCACGGTGGCCACCATCAGCGACCCACATGAAATAGCCAATGTATGCGGTATAGAAGGAGTGGAGTTTATGATTGCAAATGGCAATACAGTCCCATTCAAATTTAATTTTGGTGCACCCAGTTGTGTGCCTGCCACTATTTTTGAAACTGCCGGTGCTGCATTGGATTCCGCAGCAGTGGATGCCTTGTTGCAGAAAAAAGAAATCCTGTACCTGAGTGAGATGATGAACTTTCCCGGAGTGTTATTTAATGATGAAGAAGTGATGAAAAAAATTGCTTCTGCAAAAAAATACGGTAAGCCGGTAGATGGCCATGCGCCTGGATTGAGGGGAGCAGATGCTAAAAAATATATTGATGCAGGCATCAGTACCGATCATGAATGTTTTACTGCAGCAGAAGCGTTGGATAAATTAAATTTTGGCATGAAGATTTTGATAAGAGAAGGAAGTGCTGCCAAAAATTTTGAAGCATTGATTGGGCTGATGAATGAACATTATCAAATGATGATGTTCTGCAGCGATGATAAACACCCGGACAGTTTGGTGGATGGGCATATCAATCAACTCTGTGCAAGGGCAGTGGCAAAAGGCATTGATGTTTTTAAAGTATTGCAGGCAGCCTGTATCAATCCGGTACTGCATTATAAAATGGAAGTGGGTTTGCTGAAAGCCGGTGATGATGCAGATTTTATTGTTGTGGAAAATTTGGTTGATTTTAAAGTAAAGCAAACTTATATCAATGGGCAGCTGGTGGCAGAAAATGGAAAGTCGTTAATTGAGACAAAGCCATCCGTAATAATCAACCAGTTTAGCTGTGCAGAAAAAACGGTTGCAGATTTTGAAATAAAATATAATGATGAAAAAGAAATTTTTGTAATTGAAGCATTGGAAGGCCAGCTCATCACAAACAAACTTTTTGTGTTGCCAACAATTGCAAATGGAAATATTGTAAGCGATGTGTCCAATGATATTTTAAAAATCGTTGTTGTTAACCGGTATAAAAATGCACCTGTTGCAAAATCATTTGTAAAAAACTTTGGATTAAAACAGGGTGCCATTGCAAGTACGGTTGCACACGACAGTCATAATATTATTGCAGTAGGGGTGGATGATAAAAGCATTTGCAAAGCAGTAAACCTGGTGATAAAAGAACAGGGTGGGGTGAGTGCAGTAAGTAATTCATCGGCTGCAGTATTGGGTTTGCCTGTCGCCGGATTGATGAGCAATGAAGATGGTTATAAAGTGGCGGCAGATTATACAGCCATTGATAAAATGACGAAGGGATCTTTAGGATCTACGCTGGCAGCACCTTTCATGACATTGTCTTTTATGGCTTTGCTGGTGATACCGCATTTAAAATTGAGTGACTTGGGTTTGTTTGATGGAGATGGGTTTAAATTTATTGAATAAAAAAATGCCGTTAGGGCGTTTTTTTATTTACGTCTCAACCCTTGAACAGCAAAATCAAAAAAATTAATTCACCTTTGCTCCCAACACTTTTATCCCAACACTATCCGTACCCTTGGGCGCAAAATATTTTGTTTTAAAATCAGCAGACTTACCCGGCTCAATTACTTCATAAATTTTTTCACTGTCTTTCTCCAGCAGCACACCGGTCTTGCTAAAAAAAGATAACTCCAGTTCTACATCTTTATAAGTACACACTTTTGCTTTATTATTCACAGTGCCTTTTATAACTGTTTGCCCAATCAGGTTGTGTTTGTCTTTGCCGGTAACAGTTAAAAACGATAAAGGGGTTTTCTTTTCTTTTTCTTCCAGTGTTTCTTTTGTTTTTTCATAACTGTCTTTTTCAGCAGCATCTGTTTTTGCTTTGCTGTTGCAGGCAGCAAATAAAATACCCGTTACTAAAACCAATCCCAGTATTTTTTTCATGTCAAATTTTTTTACAATTAAAATCAATTTATCCCAAACAGTTTGTTAAAGCTAATGGATAATAAAACTACCAGCCATAAATGCGCCAACGAGAAACAGCAAACGAGAAACGAACGAACGAGAAACAAGAAAAGAGAAACAGTGTATTACGCTTCCGACCCCAGCCACAAAGCCCCGCCAATACCAGCCTGCGAAGCACCCGTAACAGACGGCAATACATTTGCTTCTTCTCTCCATCTTAATATTCCAATCAGCGCCATGATGACTGCTTCTTTATATTGAATTATATTTTCATCAGGCACAATTGTATCAATATTTTCCTCTGCCAGTAAAATTTTTAACCGTTCCATTAAAAAAGTATTCAAAGCACCCCCGCCGGTAATTAATAAATGTGGGTCGTTTGTTATTGATCGTTGTTCGGTAACAGCTTTTTTTATTTGCTGGCAAATATGGTCTGTGTAAGTGCTCAGTGCATCGGCTGTGGGGACGCCTGCATTTTTTATTATTGGATAAACAGTATCAGTACCAAAACTATTGGCCAGTGATTTTGGGAATGGTTGCTGATAATATTCCAATGCATTCAGCTGGTTTAATAAATTGTCATTTATTTTTCCTGCCGCTGCCATCTTTCCACCGGCATCATATTTAGCACCGGTTTCTTCTGCCAGCATATTTAATACACGGTTGGCAGCACACACATCAAAAGCGATGTATTTATTTTCCTGTTTAATAGAAATATTTGCAATGCCGCCAAGGTTTAAAAAATAATCATATCCTGCAAACAATAACTTTTCTCCAACAGGAACAATCGGCGCCCCCTGCCCACCGAAAGCTACATCCAGCGCTCTTAAATCACTCACTACAGGTAGTTTTGTTTCGGCTGCAATTGCAGCGCCATCACCCAATTGGCAAGTCATTTTTTTTACCGGCAAATGAAATGTGGTGTGGCCATGTGATGCTATTAAATGTACTTTATGATGCAGGCTGTGCCTGTCAATAAAATGATTTATCTGCTGGCCGATAAAATGCCCGTATTCGGAATGCAGCAATTGATATTCCAATGCAGAAAGGGTAGTAGCAGTGCTTAATTTTTGTTGCCATTCATTGCTGTATTCAATACAGTCTGCTGCCGCAATTTCGAAAGCCCATTTACCGCCGGTTTCGGTAAATTCGGTAAATGCAATATCCAGTCCATCCAGCGAACTGCCACTCATAATTCCAATTGCCCTGTAAATCATTTTTTTGAATATTTTAATTCCTATTTTTACAACCTTGTTTAGCGGTGCAATTTCAAATTCTAATTTCAAAAACTCAAAATTATATTCATGGTTATTAATCTCAGCGATCAGCATTCATTGGTAAGTAATTGGGTAGGCGAATTAAGAGATGTAGAAGTGCAGAATGACCGGATGCGTTTTCGCCGCAACCTGGAACGTATTGGGGAAATAATTGCTTATGAGATCAGCAAAAAACTGGATTGGGAAGAAAGAGAGATCACTACACCATTAGGTATTGCCAATTGTAAAATGCTGGTGAATCAGCCGGTGCTGGCAACCATCCTGCGTGCCGGGCTTGGCATGCACAACGGCCTGTTGAATTATTTTGATAAAGGAGAAAATGCATTCATCAGTGCCTACCGCAAACACCATGCAGACGGCACTTTTGAGATCAGCCTTGAATATATGAGCTGCCCGGAAATAGATAATAAAGTAGTAATCATCAGCGATCCGATGATTGCCACGGGTGCTTCGTTGGTAAAGGCCATTCAATATTTGAAAGATGAAGGTGATATAAAAGAACTGCATATTGTGTGTGCCATTGCCTGTACAGTTGGCATAGAATATGTTCTCAGGGAAGTACCGAAGGCTACTATTTGGTGTGGGGATATTGATGATGAACTGACTGCCAAAGGATATATTGTACCTGGGCTTGGTGATGCAGGAGACCTTGCTTTCGGACAAAAAATGCAATCATAAAATACCTTTTTTTTCGTTTACCTTTTTTATCAAGCTTTAAAACACTGGCCTTTTACTAATTACCAAGCAGCTTTTTACTGCAAATACTTATCTTTAAAGTTCTGAATCATTTAAAAGATGAAAAAAACCTTACTCTTTATTGCTTTGCTCGTAGCTGTTGTTTTGGTCAAGGCGCAGGATCCACATTTTTCACAATTCTTTTCTTCACCACTTACGCTTAACCCTGCTTTTACAGGAAAGTTTGACGGCGAATGGAGACTGGCAGCCAATCACAGGGATCAGTGGCCATCCATACCGAAGGCATACGTTACTACCAGTGCATCGCTTGATTTTGGTATTTTAAAAGGCAGGATTCCCAAAGGGGATGTGTTTGGAATTGGCATCAGTGGCCTCAGCGACCAGAGTGCCGATGCAGCATTAAAATTAAATTACGGTTCCCTCTCATTAAGCTACCACAAGGCATTGGATGAAGATGGATACAATACGATTGGTGCAGGTTTCCAGGCTACCTACAGCAGCGCTATTCTTGATAGAAACAAACTGACTTTTGAAGATCAGCTAACCCAGAATGGGTTTACCAATCCTACACAAGAAACTTTCAGCAACGGCACTTCACAAAACTATATTGATATGAATGCCGGCTTATTGTATTCCGGTTCCAGCAATGGTTCCAACAATTATTATCTCGGTATGTCTGTTTACCATATCAACAAACCCAATTTAAGTTTTATAGATAAAACCTGGAACCTTGCTACAAGAGTTACCGTACATGGTGGTGGCTCATTTCCGGTAAGCGACAATCTTTCTGTTCATACTTCAGTTATTTATCAAATGCAGAATAAAGCAAGCGAACTGGTATTAGGCGGCGCTTTATCAGCCTTGGTAAATGGAGACGAAGCCAACCCAACTAATGTTTATTTTGGTTCCTGGCTCAGGTTAAATGATGCGATTATTCCCTACATCGGTTTAGAAATTAATGGGCTCAGGATTGGCGTCAGCTACGATATCAATACCTCTGGCCTAAAAGCCGCCACCTTAAGCAGGGGTGGATCTGAGTTTTCCATCATCTACATTCACAGGCCTGCAGAAGTGAAAGGTATTCCCTGTCCAAGGTTTTAATTTTTTACTGATAAT
>JANLQY010000080.1:0-17373 GCA_031368105.1 Chitinophagaceae bacterium | reverse complement strand
TTCAAAGAGGAAAGATAAGCCAGGCAATCTCCCTCACCAGTAAATTGTCGATTGAATGTTATTGAGTTCACACCAACAAATTTAACCCGTTCTGCCATAAGGCAAAGATAATATGTTGCGACCTAAACGCCTATACCTGTTCTTCAATATCAACTTCCTGCCTGCCATACTCAATAAAAAAGCTCCCCTAAAAAGAGGAGCTTAAGTATCTAAAAAATTTTAAACCTTAAAACATTTCAATTGGCCATTACAACACCAGCAAAGCATCGCCATAGCTAAAAAAGCGGTACTTATCTTTTATTGCTTTTTTGTAAGCCTCCATAATCAATTCGTATCCGCCAAAAGCACAGGTCATAATGAGCAGGCTTGTTTTGGGTAAATGAAAATTGGTAACCAGCGAATCTGCAATAGAAAAATTATACGGCGGATGAATGAACATATTCGTCCAGCCTTCTGATGGTTTTAATAATTTTTGTGCCGTGAAAGAGGATTCCATCGACCGCATGGTGGTAGTACCAACAGAGCAAATCCTTCTGCCGTCTGTTTTTGCTTTGTTTACAATGGCGCAGGCTATTTCATCAATGGCATAATATTCAGCATCCATTTTATGTTTGCTCAGGTCTTCCACTTCAATTGGGCGAAAAGTTCCAAGCCCGGTATGCAATGTTGTTTCAGCAAAACGGATACCTTTTATTTCCAGGCGCTTGATCAATTCTTTACTAAAATGCAAGCCTGCTGTTGGTGCTGCCACCGCACCTTCATGCTTGGCATATACTGTTTGGTAGCGTTCTTTATCTTCTTCATCCGGCTTACGCTTGATGTATTTTGGCAAAGGTGTTTCACCCATAAAATCCAGCATCACCCTAAACTCCTCTTCTGTTCCATCCCATAAAAAACGGATGGTACGTCCACGGCTGGTGGTGTTGTCAATTACTTCTGCCACCAGTTCATCATTTTCACCAAAATATAATTTATTGCCCACCCTTATTTTACGGGCCGGATCCACAATCACATCCCACAAGCGGTTTGGTTTATTCAACTCCCTCAGTAAAAACACTTCTATCTTGGCACCTGTTTTTTCTTTGCGGCCATACATACGGGCAGGAAAAACTTTGGTGTTGTTTACCACCATCACATCCTTGTCATCAAAATAATCGATGATGTCACGAAAATTTTTGTCTTCAAGCTTGCCGGTCTTGCGGTGTACCACCATCATGCGGCTGTCTTCTCTTCTCTTGGTGGGGTTTTGGGCAATCAGGTTAAGGGGAAGGTCGAATCGAAACTGGCTTAATTTCATTTGTATCAATAATTTTTAAAATGATAATCAGGCCTTTTACTGTAGTGTTACAGAGATATGTAGCCCGCTGCTGGCAGGCACTTATCATGTTACGGCATGATTTTAAAGAACGCAAATGTAGTGTAATTAAAGGTATTTTCAACAACTGTCTCAGTAACAGCCGGTGAAAAAAAAATTTAAGCCGTTAAAAACTGTTGCCTTGTTACAGCTTAGTGCTGGTAAAGAATGATTATTTTTTTGAAAAGATATTTAAGAACCAATCAAACCCTTGCCCGGTATAGCCTCAATCAATTGCCGGGTATAATCATTTTTAGGAGAAAAATAAATTTCATCTGCAGCACCTTCTTCTACAATCCGCCCTTTGTTCATCACCAATATCCGGTCGCTGATATAGCGTACCACCGACAAATCATGCGATATGAAAATAGAAGTAAAATCAAATTCTTTTTTCAGGTCATTCAGCAGGTTGAGTACCTGTGCCTGCACACTTACATCCAGGGCACTCACACTCTCATCAAAAATTAAAAAAGACGGGTTCAGTGCCAATGCCCTGGCAATACAAATACGCTGCCGCTGGCCACCGCTAAACTGGTGGGGATAGCGGTTAAAATGATCTGCCTGCAGGTTTACTTTCTCCAGCAGTTCCATCACTTTATCTTTTCTTTCAACAGCATTATTCAAAATACCATGCACTTTCATTGGTTCCAAAATAGCATTACCAATTGTAAGCCGGGGATTGAGAGAACCATACGGATCCTGGAAAACGATTTGCAGATTTTTCCGCAAGGGCTGTATCTCCTTTTTTGACAAACTCAACAAGTCTGTTCCATTCAAAATAATTTTGCCAGAGGTTGCTGGTATTAATTGTAAAATAATCCGCCCCAAAGTAGTCTTTCCACAACCACTCTCTCCCACCAAACCAACTGTTTCACCCTTACTAACGGTAAAGCTCACATCATCTACTGCTTTAAAAGGTTCCGGCGTTTTACCAAACAATACTTTTTTTCCGGGATAATAAACTTTTAAATGCTCAATGCTTAAAACCGCTTCCGGGTTCCGGGTTCCGGGTTTGGTTTGTTCTTCAATCAAAACATCATTAACCCGTAACCCGTAACCCGTAACCAACACATCCCCCACCACCGGCAACCGCTCCCCTTTCTCATGCAATGCAGGCCGGCAGGCCATCAGCGCTTTGGTATAATTATTTTGTGGGCTTTGCAACACCGTCTTCGTTTCGCCTTGTTCAATAATTTCTCCCTTATACATTACTATAACTTTATCAGCAATATCCGCCACCAGCCCCAGGTCATGCGTAATAAAAATTACAGCCATGCCATTTTGCAGTTGCAGCTCTTTTATCAGTTCAAGAATCGTTTTTTGTACAGTCACATCCAATGCTGTGGTTGGCTCATCAGCAATCAAAAGCGAAGGGTTGCAACTCATCGCCATGGCGATCATCACCCGTTGTTTTTGTCCACCGCTTAGTTGATGGGGATAGCGGTCAATCAACAGTGCTGGGTTGGGCAATTTTACTTTTTCAAACAGTTCAATTGTTTTTTGCTTTGCAATATCCCGTGATACTTTTTGATGCAATTGTATTGCTTCCATCACCTGGTTGCCACAGGTAAACACCGGGTTCAGAGAAGTCATTGGCTCTTGGAAAATCATCGCAATATCCTTTCCTCTTGTGGCGCTTATTTCTTTTTCAGTAAGGGTAAGCAGGTCAATAGCTGTCTGTTTATTTTTATTAAACAATAGTTGTCCTTTAACAGCAGCCTGCTTCGGCAACAACCGCATCAGTGCCAGTGAGGTCACCGATTTACCACTGCCGCTCTCTCCTACAATCGCCAACATTTCTCCGGGTGCAACAGTAAATGAAATGTCCTTTACAGCACTGGTAACAGCACCCTCTGTATCAAACTTAACACTTAAATTTTTCACTTCCAGTAAAGGCTCACTCATAAATCTAAAATTAGCAAATTCACTCGTGCCAAAGCCCGTTTTCAAGAAAATGATTTCCTTACATTTGCAACCCGGTGATGATTTGGTGATTTGATGATTTGAGAAGAACTATATTGATTTATAACTCACAACTTTTAATTTAAAAAAATGGGAAGGATATTTGAAGTAAGAAAAAGTTCCATGTTTGCCCGCTGGGATAAAATGGCAAAAAATTTTACCCGTATTGGGAAAGAAATTGCCATTGCTGTAAAAGTTGGTGGTTCCGATCCAAATGGCAATGCAGCATTGCGCCGCTGTTATCAAAATGCCCGTAGTGTGGGTATGCCTAAAGACAGGGTGGAAGCTGCTATCAAAAGAGCGATGGGCAAAGAGATGATTAACTACGATGAAATTTTGTACGAAGGTTATGCTGCTCATGGTATTGCCATCCTGGTAGAAACTGCTACCGACAATCCCACCCGTACCGTGGCCAATGTAAGGATGCACTTTACTAAAAGTGGCGGCAGCCTTGGCACCAGCGGCAGTGTGGCTTTCACTTTTACCCGGATGGGAGAATTTAAAATAAAAAATACCGGTATCAATATTGAAGATCTTGAACTGGAACTGATAGACTACGGACTGGAAGAAATTGGAGAAGACAGCGAAGGCCACATTATCATCCGTACAACCTACAACGAATTTGGCCACATGGCAAAAGCGCTGGAAGAAAAAAAGATAGAAGTACTAACGGCAGAACTTACCCGTATACCAAAAAATGCTGTGGAGCTGAGTGAAGAAGCAGCACAGGATGTATTTAAACTGGTAGATAAACTGGAGCAGGATGAAGATGTGCAGAAAGTGTATCACAATCTCAAATAAAATTATTGCTGCAAAATTTAGAAAGGGCTTTTTAAAGAAAGCCTTTTTTTATTATTGTGAATTGATTGCCTCTTGGAAAGCAAAATATTAAGCCTAAATTTTCTCAACCATCACCGCAGTTCCATAAGCCAGTACTTCTGTAATGCCCTGCATCACTTCATTTGCATCGTACCGCATATTGATAATTGCATTGGCGCCTCTTTCATTGGCATGCTGAATCATTAATTGATAAGCCTCTTCCCTTGTTGTTTCACAAAGCTCTACATACATAGACAATTTGCCGCCAAACAAGGATTGTAAGCCGCCGCCAATATTACCCAGTAAGCTTCTGCTCCGTACGGTAATGCCACGAACTATGCCAAGCTGTTTGCTAATCCTGTATCCTTCAAGATTGTTGGCGGTTGTAATTAATTGCTGGTCTATCATGTTATTTTTCTTTAGAGGTAGGATGGTTTTTTAACAGTTATTTATTCTTCTCATCATTATGGTCAAGTTTTTGTTTGATCATAGTTTGTATTTTGCAAGTTGGTTTTCTTCAGGTATGGATACTTAACTTTGATTGAATCAAAAGTTAATACATTTCCAGTGGCTGATGAATGGATTTTAAAAAACCAGAAAAATAATTATCATTATCAAATATTGAATATGCTACAAACAGCCGAAGATATCCGGTTACTGAATGAAAAAATAAATGATGCCGGCGGATTTGTAAACCGAATCAATGATGAGCTAAGCAAAGTAATTGTGGGACAGCACGGCATGATAGAACGCCTGCTGATTGGGCTACTTAGTAACGGGCATGTATTGCTCGAAGGTGTTCCCGGCCTGGCCAAGACCCTTGCTATTAAATCGCTGGCGCAGGCTGTTCATGCTGATTTCAGCAGGATACAGTTTACCCCTGACCTATTGCCTGCGGATGTGGTGGGAACGATGATCTACAACCAGGCGAAGAATGATTTTTTTGTCCGCAAGGGGCCCATCTTTTCCAATTTTATTTTAGCAGATGAAATAAACAGGGCTCCGGCAAAAGTGCAGAGCGCCCTGCTGGAAGCTATGCAGGAAAGGCAGGTAACCATTGGCGACAGTACTTACAAATTAGAAGAACCTTTTTTGGTGCTGGCCACACAAAACCCAATCGAACAGGAAGGCACTTATCCTTTGCCCGAAGCACAGGTGGACAGGTTTATGCTGAAAGTGGTAATTGAGTATCCATCCAAAAGTGAAGAACAATTAATCATCAGGCAAAATACCTTAGGACTTACAACCCCAGTCATCAACCCGGTAGTATCTAAAAGTGAAATTTTAACTGCCAAGGAATTGGTTCGCAAGGTTTACATGGATGAAAAAGTAGAGAATTATATTTTGGATATTGTATTTGCCACCCGTTTTCCTGATAAATATAATTTACCGAAACTAAAGCCCCTGATAGGTTTTGGCGGTTCACCAAGAGCCAGTATCAATTTGGCTTTAGCGGCCAAGGCGTATGCATTTTTAAACAAAAGGGGTTATGTAATTCCCGAAGATGTGAGAAGCATCTGCAAAGATGTACTGCGTCACAGGATTGGATTGACTTATGAAGCAGAAGCAGAAAATATCAATGCAGAACAGATTATTGGTGAGATTTTACGGGTGGTGAATGTGCCTTAGAATGGCCCCTCCAAACCTTCCGCTAACCAGCGGAGAGGCTTAAGGAGGGTTCAAAAATTTATGAACCCAATGTAAAATCAATTATCATTTTTCTTTATTAGTAGTAATTTCTGAAAAAAGAAAATTTACAACTTGTTTAAAAAAAGACAAACCATACAATCGAATACTCTTTCAAACCCTCCCTCTTGGGGGGAGCTGGAGGGGGCTGAGATAATGAAAAAAGTGAGGGAGCTTGAAATAAAAAGCAAGCGGCTCACCACACACTTGTTTACAGGTGAGTACCACTCTGCTTTTAAAGGCAAGGGCATGAGCTTTCGGGAAGTGAGGGAATATTATGCCGGTGATGATGTGAGATTCATTGACTGGAATGTGAGTGCCAGGTTCAGCCATCCTTACAGTAAAGTATTTGAAGAAGAAAGAGAGCTCACGGTTTATTTATTGGTGGATATCAGCAGCAGTAATTTATTTGGCACCGTACAAAACAGGAAGAAAGATTTGATAGCAGAAATTGGAGCTGTGTTGGCTTTCAGCGCTGTGAGCAACAATGATAAAGTAGGTGCCATCTTATTCAGTGATAAAATTGAAAAATACATTGCACCCAAAAAAGGAAGGCAACATGCATTGTACATTGTAAGGGAATTGCTGACTGCAGAGCCTACAGGTAAAGGCACCAACATGGAAGAAGCAATTAAATTTTTTAATAAAGCCTCTCACCAGAAAAGTATTGCTTTTGTAATGAGTGACTTTGCAGATGTGGAATATCAAAATGATTTGAAAGTGATTGGCGGCAGGCATGATGTAATTGGGCTGCGTATTTATGATACGATGGATATGCAGTTGCCCGATGCCGGCCTGCTGCAGGTGGAAGACCTGGAAACGGGCAAAAAAAAATGGATAGACAGCAGTGATAAAATGGTACAGTACAATTATCACCTGCAGTTTATACAGCAGAGCGAATTAAGTAAAAATTATTTTAGAAAGGCGGGTGCCGATTTGCTGCACATTCGTACGGATGAAGATTATGTAAAAATTTTACAACAGTTTTTTATAAAAAGAACTTGATGCCGGCTGGAACAGCACATTTGATGATGGATAAAATAAAACAGAAAATAATATTAGTACTCTATTTTTGTATGGGTAGTTTTCTGTTGATACATGCACAACCCTCCCTGCAAACAACGGTTGATAAAAATGTAATACTGATTGGCAGCCAGTTTAAATTAAAAGTACAGGCCAGCTTTCAGCAAGATGCTTTTTTTGTACGCTGGCTTACGCTGCCGGATTCATTACAGCATTTTGAAGTGATTGATAAAACTACCATCGACTCTATTTATACCAATGATAAATTAACCGGTCTTGCACAAACATTTACCCTCACCAGTTTCGATTCAGGCAAATGGCTGCTGCCATCTTTCAATATTAAATTCAACTCTACAAAAGCTGGTACCACATTGGATTTGCTTACCGATTCTTTACCTGTTACTGTTGCTTTTCAAAAAGATACCAGCACAATTTTAAGAGACATCAAAGCCATCAGGGAAGTGGAAGTGACGGACTATTTTTGGTATTGGGTGGCAGGAGGCATTACCCTGCTGCTGTTGATATTGCTGGCAGTTTGGGTATATTTCCGTAAGAAGAAAGCAAAACCATTTTCACCTGCCCGTTCTGCTGCATCGGCTTACCGCAATGCGGTGAATGAATTAGAAAAATTAAAACGGCTAAATCTTTCAGCACCGGCAGACATCAAAACATACCACAGCAGGCTGGCCGAAATTTTAAAGCAATATTTATCTGACAAAAAAGCAACAGGTTACGGCAGCAAAACAACCGGCGACATACTTATTTTATTAAAAGAAAATAATATTGACCAGGAACAATTATCAAAAACTGCTACAGCATTGCGGTGCAGTGATGCAGTAAAATTTGCTAAATATTTACCTGGGCAAATTGAAAGTGACCAAAGCTTTCAATCAATAAAACAAACAATAGAAATAACAGAACAGTCAAACACTGATAATAAACAGTAACCAATTTGTTTTTCGATTATTTCAATAATATTACCTTCTCCACACCGCTGGCTTTTTTGCTGGGGTTACTGTTGCCTGTAATGATTGTTTGGTATGTACTGAATAATAACCGCCGACAGGCAGGCATAAAAGTATCTTCTATAAAAAGTTTTGCAGGACTGAGCAGCTGGAAAAGCAGCTTGCGGCATTTCCCTTTTATGCTCCGGCTGCTTGCAATGGCCTGCATTATCACAGCCTTGGCAGGCCCACAAACCAAAACAGATGAGCAACAGGCGGAAGGAGAAGGAGTAGATATTGTGTTGTGCATTGACGTTAGTGGCAGTATGACTGCACAGGATTTTACACCCAACCGCATGGAAGCTGCCAAAAAAGTAGCATCCGATTTTATTGACAGCCGTTTGACAGACCGGATTGCAGTAGTGATTTTTTCGGGTGAAAGTTTTACGCAATGTCCGCTTACTACAGATAAAGCAGTACTGAAATCAGCAGTGGAAAATATCCGGAATGGATTGCTGGAGGATGGCACTGCTATCGGCGACGGACTCTCCACCAGTGTTGACCGGTTGCGGAGCAGCAAGTCGAAAAGTAAAGTGGTGATCTTATTAACGGATGGAGAAAACAATGGTGGCCTGATAGGGCCCGACAATGCGAAGGAGATTGCCAAAGCCTTTGCTGTAAAGGTCTATACAATTGGTGTGGGTACAGATGGCTATGCTCCTTTTCCTGTGAGGACGCCATTAGGCATCAGCATACAGCAACAAAAAGTTACCATTGATGAAAAATTATTGCAGGCAATTGCCGGTGAAACCGGTGGTAAATATTTCCGGGCAAAAGACAATACGGGGCTGACGAATATTTATAAAGAAATTGATGGCCTTGAAAAATCGAAAGTAGAAATATCCACACTTACAAGATATACAGAAAGATTTTTTCCTTTTGTGATGATTGCTTTGGCATTGCTGCTGCTGGAAGTGATTTTGAGATTTACTGTGTTAAAAAAATTTCCTTAAGCCTTTTGTTATTTTTTTAAATTGAAATCTTTAATGATAATTTGGATATAGATCCGCAGAGATATAAAGTTGAACGGAGCGTTGCCAATAAAGTCTAATCTGGGGTATCAGTTGGTTTCAAAAATAAATTCTTCAATAAGCCGACAGGCAATTTTATTTGCTGAACTTGCAGCCAATGAAGGCAACGGTTTATAAAAGCACGGGCAGCTGGTATATTGTTCAAAATGAACAGGGCGACATATTCAATGCCCGGATATTAGGTAAGTTTAAAATGGACGAACTCACTAGCACCAACCCGGTGGCAGTAGGTGATGTGGTGACGATTGAAACAGAAAATGAAAATGAAGGCTCCGTAACCATCACCGAAATTGAGGACCGAAGAAATTATATTACCCGTACTTCGCCAGCTAATAAACACAAGCATCATATCATCGCCTCCAATCTGGATCAGTCTTTATTATTTGCCACTTTAAAAGACCCTAAAACATCGCAGGGTTTTATCGACCGGTTTTTAATTACTTCAGAAGCATATCATATTCCTTCCATCATTGTTTTTAATAAATCGGATTTATACAAAGCCAAAGAGCTGGAAAAATTTACAGAAATAAAAGCAATGTATGAAGCTATTGGCTACAAAGTAATGGGCATGAGCATTGAAAAAAATGAAGGTGTGGAAGAAGTGAAAGCGTTGCTGAAAGATAAAACTACTTTACTGAGCGGACACTCCGGTGTGGGTAAATCTTCTTTTATCAATATTGTATTTCCTGAACTGAATTTGCGTACGCAGAATGTGAGTGGCTGGAGCGGCAAGGGCTTGCACACCACTACTTTTGCCGAAATGTTCAACCTCACATTTGGCGGCAGGGTGATAGATACACCGGGGATAAGAGAGTTGGGATTGGTGGATATTCCTAAACAGGAACTGAGTCATTATTTTCCTGAAATGCGGTCGTTGATGAATGACTGCCAGTTTAATAACTGCATGCATACCAACGAACCCGGCTGTGCTGTAAAAGCAGCGGTGGAACAGGGCACAGTTCACATGGACCGGTACATAAGCTACTGTAACATCCTCGATAAAATTGAAGTAAAAACCTGGTAGATCAATACGCCAGCCTTTCTAAAAAATTAGCTATTTCCAGCACAGTATTATTTTCCTGGCGCAGGCTTTTTTTCTGCTGCGGAAAAATAGATACGCCGTTGAAAATGCTGTAATGCAAAGTCAGCAACTGGTTCTTGTAACAAAAATCCCAGTCCAATGATTCAGCATCATCAACCTGGTTTAAAAAATTTACTTTGAGCTTGGCAGACAATGTATCTGCAATGGCGTAAAATTTAGAGATACCGCAGTTGTCATCAATAACAGCTTCGGTATTGCCGTGGGGAGTTTTCAAATGGTAACACATAGAATTAGGGTTTAGTGATTTTGGATTAAAAATCTATATAAAATTCAAACTGAATTTACAGAACCAATACTTCCTTCGTCACCGTTATTGCTAATAACTTTTTCTTCCGCCTTTGTACTTTGCTTTGCTGCTTGCTTTCATTGCCTTTTCATCACCGGCCGCTAATTTTTCAGCACCTACGTTTCTGCCATTCGTTGGGCAGCCATACTTCTCACTCTTCTTAAACATAGAGCAGGCACTCAGCATGTAAACACAAATAACTGCAACAAATATTTTTTTCATAAACTAAAGATATAATTTTTCCCCCATCCCCTAAAGGAGTACCCAACATTTTCTGGCACAATCACCCTGTAATTCAGCATAGCGTTTAAAAATTTGAGCCCCTTCCTTACTCCCCTTTAGCGGATGAGGGGAACCAGGTGCTATACATCAAATAATTATTTGCAATCCTGTTGATCTCGCCGCTGATTAGCTTCTGGCTGATATCTTTTACTTTTTTTGCAGGCACACCTGCGTAAATGCAACCCGGCTCAATCACTGTGTTTTCAAGCACCACCGCCCCTGCGGCGATGATACAATTACTGCCCACCTGCACATTATCCATCACAATTGCCCCCATACCTATCAGTACATTATCACATATAACGCATCCATGTACGATTGCATTGTGTCCGATGCTGACATTATTTCCAATGATGGCTTTTGTTTTTTCATAAGTACAGTGAATCACTGCCCCATCCTGCACATTTACCTTGTTGCCCAGGCGAATGCTGTTCACATCTCCCCTTATCACCGCATTGAACCACACACTGCAGTCGTTGCCCATCACCACATCACCTACAATGGTGGCGTTCGGTGCAACAAAACAATTATCACCCATTGTTGGAAGGATACCTTTTACCGGAAGAATTACTGGCATATAATTTTTTTTATTTTTTTTGAACCCAACTTTTTAATCATTGTGGAGCTTCATTGGCGTCGCACTCTTGTACATTTTTTTCTTTATTGGGCACCCTTTTACCAAGATTGAATATTTCATCAAATATCAAACTTTCCAACCGAAATTTGCCACATGACTAACCGCCAGTTATTTTTAAATCATGTAGGCCAAACCTCACCGGCACCTTTAGCTCTGGAAATTGTAAAAGCAAAAGGTTGCAAACTCATTGATGTAAATGGAAAAGAATACATTGATCTCATCGGCGGCATCAGTGTTTGCAATGTGGGTCATTGCCATCCAAAAGTGGTGCAGGCAGTGCAGCACCAGGCAGAACAATACATGCACATCATGGTGTATGGCGAATTGGTGGAAACACCACAAGTGGCCTATGCAAAAACACTCACCGAACATTTACCGGCTTCCCTCAATTCCGTTTTCTTCACCGCCAGCGGCAGTGAAGCTACCGAAGGCGCTATGAAATTGTCCAAACGAATTACCCGACGTACACAGATCGTTTCTTTTAAAAACAGCTACCACGGCAGCACACAGGGAGCATTGAGCATTATGGGAGACGAATATTGGCGCAATGCATTCCGGCCGTTATTGCCGGGCATAGTACAGTTGCAATACAACTCCTTTGAAGATTTGAATAACATCACTGAACAAACGGCCTGTGTAATTGCCGAAACAGTGCAGGCAGAAGCTGGCGTATTGGTACCGCAAAACGGCTGGCTAACGGCATTGCGTAGGCGCTGTACACAAACCGGAACACTGTTAGTATTGGATGAAATACAATGTGCCTTTGGCCGCAATGGCAGCCTCTTTGCATTTGAACAATTTAATACAATTCCAGATATTTTATTGCTGGGAAAAGCATTGGGTGGCGGTATGCCGCTGGGTGCATTTGTATCGGATAAAAAATTAATGGATGCCTTCACACACCATCCTGTGCTGGGGCATATCAATACTTTTGGCGGCCACCCGGTTTGCTGTGCCGCCGGCCTTGCAGCTTTTAATGTACTGCTCGATGAAAAATTAATTGACGCAGTAAAAACAAAAGAGCAATTATTTCTTTCGCTGCTTCATCATCCCAAAATAAAAGCCGTACGGAGTTGTGGCCTGATGATGGCCGTGGAGTTTGACAGTTTTGAAACAAATAAAAAAATTATTGACGCTTTGATCGTACAAGCTGTATTTACCGACTGGTTTTTATTTGCTGCTAATTGTTTACGGATCGTACCGCCATTGGTGATCAGTGAGGGAGAAATAATAATTGCCTGCACAAAATTGAAACAAGTATTAGATCAACAATAAAAAAGCGTTGCTGAAAAATTCAGCAACGCTTTTCAAATAAATTTTTTTAAATTATACTGCAAAGCTTTCACCGCATCCACAACTTCTGCTGGCATTGGGATTATTAAAATAAAATCCTTTTCCATTTAACCCATCGCTGAATTCAAGTTCTGTATTAACCAAATACAAAAAGCTTTTCAGGTCGGTTACTATCTTCACGCCTTTATCTTCAAACACCTGGTCCATCGGTTTTACTTCGTTGTCAAAATCCATCTTGTAGCTAAGGCCGCTACAGCCTCCGCCCACAACACCTACTCTTAAAAAATAAGAAGGATCTGCAGCAACACCAGCATCCGTCATCAGATGGATGACCTTTTGTTTTGCTTTGTCTGAAATGTAAATTGAATTATCAGTTGCTACCATTTTAAAAAAGTTTTGGGGTTTTAGTTATAGGTATAAATTAAGTTATACTTCAACTTATAACTTACTACTTATAACTTACAACTGCTTTTTAATGTACTACACTCTCCTCAAACTTAATTGCTTCCATTCCGTTTTTGATGCGGTAGTCATTGATGGCTGCTTTGATAGCATCTTCTGCTAAAACAGAACAGTGGATTTTTACTGGAGGAAGATTTAGTTCTTCCACAAAATCCATGTTGTCAACAGTCAATGCTTCGTCAATACTTTTTCCTTTCAACCACTCGGTAGCCAAAGAAGAAGAAGCGATTGCAGAGCCGCACCCAAAGGTTTTGAATTTAGCATCGGTAATCATTCCGGTAGCATCATCCACTTCAATTTGCAGACGCATTACATCACCACATTCTGGTGCACCCACCAGGCCTGTGCCAACATTCTTTGCGCTTTTATCCAGCGTACCAACATTCTTTGGATTTTGGTAGTGGTCTATTACTTTTTCTGAGTATGCCATGATTTTTAAACCCCTATCCCCTAAAGGGGGATTAAAACCTTCGAGGCGAAAGGCTTTTATTTTTCTAATAATTTTTATATTAAAGAACTCAAATTCCCCTTTAGGGGATAAGGGCATTAATGTGCTGCCCACTCAATTGTGCTCAAATCAATTCCTTCTTTATACATTTCCCACAATGGGCTCATTTCCCTTAACCTTAAAACAGTTTCACTGATGGCCTTAATGGTATATTCAATTTGATCGTCTGTTGTAAATCTTCCTAAACCAAAACGCAGCGAACTGTGTGCCAGGTCATCTCCTAAGCCCAATGCTTTTAAAACATAAGAAGGCTCCAGCGATGCAGAAGTACAGGCAGAACCCGAACTCAATGCAATGTTTTTATTAAAGCCCATCAACAAACCCTCTCCTTCCACATGCTTAAAAGAAATATTGGTAACATGTGGCAAACGGTGTTCACGGCTGCCATTTACATAAGCTTCTTCCAGTTTCATTAATTCAGTTTCCAGGTGGTTACGCATTTTACTGATGCGTTTGGTATCTTCTTCCATTTCCAGACGGCACAGTTCGCATGCTTTACCAAAACCTACAATTCCCGGAACATTTAAAGTTCCGCTACGCATACCTCTTTCGTGGCCGCCGCCATCCATTTGGGCTGTTACTTTTACCCTCGGATTTTTACGCCGAACATATAATGCACCTACACCTTTAGGGCCATACATTTTATGCCCGGTAAAAGCCATCAGGTCGATACCATCTTTATTTACATCAACGGGAATTTTGCCTACTGCCTGTACGGCGTCAGTAAAAAATAAAACGCCATGCTTTTTTGCAATAGCACTGATTTCCCTTACTGGCTGCACCACACCGATTTCATTGTTGGCATACATGATGGCCACTAAAATGGTGGTTGGCTTTATAGCCGCTTCCAGTTCTTTCAAATCGATTAAACCGTCTGCTTTCACCTGCAAGTAGGTTACTTCACCACCTGATTTTTCTATGTGTTTGCAAGTATCTAATACAGCTTTGTGTTCAGTAGTTGCAGTAATAATGTGATTGCCTTTGCTGGCATACATTTCATACACACCCTTAATACCCAGGTTGTCGCCTTCGGTAGCACCACTGGTAAAAATAATTTCTTTAGGATCGGCACCAATCAGTTTCGCCACCTGCTCCCTTGCATAATCAACTGCTTCTTCTGCCTCCCAGCCAAATGGGTGATTGCGGCTGGCAGCATTACCATAATGTTCTAAAAAGTACGGGGTCATTGCTTCCAGCACCCTTGGATCCATGGGTGTGGTCGCATTATTATCTAAGTAAATCGGAAGCTTCAACATATAGTTTTTAATTTATGATACTTACACGAAATTAGTACAAAAGGTTCTATTTTTAGCTCATTAAACCTGTTCATCAACATCAATTTACCTATTTCGTAACCGCAACAGGCAAAACAATCCCATCATGCTAAAAGTAGAACACATCGGCATTGCTGTAAAAGAATTAGCCAATTCCATACCGTTGTTCGAAAAGCTGTTAAATAGTCAGTGTTATAAGACGGAAGCGGTAGAAAGCGAACAGGTAAACACTGCTTTTTTAAAATCCGGCGAAACAAAAATTGAATTGCTGGAAAGCAGTACCGCAGATGGCATTATTGCCAAATACATTGATAAAAAAGGGGAAGGCATCCATCACATTGCTTTTGAGGTGGCCGATATTTTTGCTGAAATGGAGCGGTTGAAAAAGGAAGGGTTTGTTTTATTAAATGAAAAACCAAAAGAAGGGGCTGATAATAAATTGGTATGTTTTCTTCACCCCAAAGGCACCAATGGCGTGCTGGTAGAATTATGCATGGAGAAGAAATACTAAAGATTATTTCTTTGTGGCTCTTTTGCGCTTTCCTTTTGTATTTGCTTTGCGGTAAAAATTATTAACCGCAAAGAGCGCTATGAATTCGCAAAGAAACGCAGAGGCTGGTGCTACCTCACAACAATCTTGCTTGATACTCTTATTTAAGCAAACACAATAAATGCACTTCCCTTAATTCTTCAATGTATAGTTAAATGTGAATTGATAGATGGGAAGGTAATAATCTATCTCAGGTTTTTTGGTGTATTTGTAGTAAAGCACTTTTATGTTTACAAAGTTGTTGATTTCAATACCAAAACCAAATGAATAACCTGAATAAATTCCATTTGTTACTACTTCTGGTAAAAATTCTTTGATTTGTTTTGGATTTGTATAACAGGAGATATAACGCAGGTTCATCCAGAACAAACCCACGTTTGAATTATTGTTCCTTTCCCATGCGCCGGTTTGAAAATATAAACCAACGCTTGCAAAAGTGTTAAAGAAATTTACCGGCCTGCCTGTTTGCGGATTGTTTGCTGGCCCGGTTTTGTAACCTGTTAGAACCCTTTCGCCAATATGATATGTAAAGCCAAGCTTAGTTATCTTTTTAGTTTTACTAAAGAAAGACACACCATCACTTGACAGATTTATAAGGCCACTTAAGGGATTGATGTAAGCAGTAACTAATTGTTCGTTTGACTTGCTGCCAGAAGAAGCTGATGATTGTGTTTGAAAATTATTGGATGAAACACCAGAGTAAAATGAAAGGGGTATTGCAAACTTACCTGGTTCGCCAATGTAGAGCCGAATAAAACGGGCAGATGCATTTACTTGTCCATTGTTCACGATATCCAGAAAGCCACTGGTAAAAATTTCTGGCTTTTGTTTTTGCGCTTTAACAATGCCTGCGCTGTCCGGGGCTGTTGATTTGTTTTGTGCCTGTGCCGTTGTAGCAAGGTATAGTACAAGCAATAGCAGGCACCACCTTATTCTTTGAGAATAAAATTTAGAGCAAAACATTTTAGAGGATTATTGCATTGTGAATATGCTTGTTAGAAAGAGGTGGTACAAAAAAAGAATGACTTAAAAAGGTATTCGAATAGAAAGAGGCTGTCTCAAACCCGGAGACAGCCTCTTTAAAAATTCCTATTGGGCAGTATCTTTAATGAAGCGCTGAAATAATGAATATATCTTATCGTAATCATGAACCGGTGCAGGCATTAACTCATGATATATTTCACGGTAAAACGGCCTGTTTTTTTTATCACTGATGTATTGCTTCCATTCGCTGTCATAAACAGAGGTCCCTTTAACAACACGATAATCTTTGACTGTATCAACTGCTTTTATAAATTCGAATAGCAAATTCCTGCTACATTTTCTATAAACAAGGTATAGCGTATCAGCAAAGTAGATATTTGCCTCACTCGTCTTAAGTGCAAATGTTCGCAGTAAATCATTATTTGGTAAGATAGAATCGCCTGCACATTTGTATTTCTCAATGTTAGTAACGAGTTCGACCTTTTGTTTTGCCAAAAACGAATCTACTTTAATTGACCTTGAAAAGCTTTCATCCTCAGAGCTATACTGTCTACCGACTGCCTGATCATTTTTATATATGAAATAATTATAGGCAATCCACTTTCTTAAAGTATCCTTAGTAACTAATTCATTCCCGACCAATTCTACACTTACATCGCTTGAATACTCTGGTTTCCAGTACATAGTATATCCCCCCATGGAATAAAGATATTTGATATCTACCGGGTCGGCTGAATCCCTTAAAAAGTAGCCCTTCAGGTTGGTTCTTAATTCAAAACATTGAATGGAATTTTTGCTTTTACCCTGTCCATTTACAAATGCAGCAAACAATAGCGTTGTTGCCAGGAACAAGAAAGTTGATATTAAATTTTGTTTTTTCATTTTGTTCAGCAGTATTAAAGATAAGTGATTTATTATTCTAAAGCTGGCCCGAATATCCATGCCTGTGAGCCATCTGTTCTCCAGCCTGCACTGGAATATGGCTGAAGATCAAAGCTATCGCCAGTTCTTTTACATATATAATTTATGGTATAATGTAGAGTCATTCTTGCGTATTCACCGCCACCATCAGGAGTACCAACGGCAGAATTCAGCGTATGGGTGAGTTCGTAATCC
>JANLQY010000073.1:0-28184 GCA_031368105.1 Chitinophagaceae bacterium | reverse complement strand
TATTAAATTTTGTTTTTTCATTTTGTTCAGCAGTATTAAAGATAAGTGATTTATTATTCTAAAGCTGGCCCGAATATCCATGCCTGTGAGCCATCTGTTCTCCAGCCTGCACTGGAATAGTAGTCATGTGGAACATTGTCTGTATTTCTTTTACATTTATAATTTATGGTGTAAAGTAGAGGCATTCTTGCATATTCACCGCCACCATCAGGAGTACCAACAGCAGAATTCAGCGTAAAGGTGAGTTCGTAATTCGGATCAGTCCCTGTTAAACTAGTGCTAATGTGATCCAGGGCAGTGTAACGCCATCCAACCGTCTTTAACGTTTGGCTGCCTTTTTCAAAACTTTTAATACGCCATCCATTTCCCTGAAAAAAAGTCCAGTGGTGCTCAGAATAACGTATGTCTGGACCGCCAGAATATGAAATACCTTCAAGAATACTTACTGGGTTACCTTGGTCATCACTGCAAGCTGCCGGATCGGGAGGTGTGGTATTACCACCGCCACCACCACCACCACCTATACAACCGGAGCAAGTTGTCCACAAAGGAGTAATGCTAATAATTTCGCCGTTATCAACATAATATTCTACAAGATACCAGTCTTCACACACACTAAATCCTCCATCACCACAGGATTGAGCGTAATTGGCCATCGGGTTATTTAAGCCAACTTCTTCGTTTTGAACTTTTACTATTGTTTTAACACCTGTATTTTTCTCAATTTTAAAATCCTTATTAGCAAAATAATCGTAACATAAAACCTCTGACGAATTACATTTTATCCGGAATAAATCGAAGTCTTTTGGAATGCCAATTTTCTAAAAAATGTATTGTGACTCTTCCACAATTCCCTCCTTATTGTAACAATTCAACAGATACCGAAAATATTCATCTGGTGAATTTTTTTCAAATGGAGTTAAGATACGGGTGAGATCCCCTGTTTTATCTTTTTGAACAACATTTTCTTTCGTGTTCAATGCACCAAAAAAAGCTGCATCCTTGAAGGTAACATTTTTCCAATCAGTTTTATTTTGACTAAAGGCGAAGAAAACCCATTGAAATAATAGGAGCAAAGTAAGTTTTTTCATTTGTTTTGTTTTTAAGTTTTTAAAATCAGTTATCAGTCAGTCTTCTGTGAAATACCATAAAGAGATATTTATAGTAATACAATCAAACAATAAAGTATCTTTTTCTTTTTTTTAAATTTTCAATTTTTGATTGAAGAAGCTATTACACTTCATTTCACAGTTCAAGCTGTGTCTTACCTCGCTCTTTTAAAGGCAAAGCTGTCAGAAATTATTCAAGCCTTTTTGCAACTGCATTGGCCACTGTAGTTGCTTTGCAAAACCGTAATAACCACAACGTATTTTTACGAATCCCCCCCTAAAAAAAAGTAATTTTACCAAGGGTTATTTTATACGAAATATCATTGCACTCATTACATTTGTTGCCGCTCCTTACCTCTGCAAACTACCCCTTTCGGTTTTTTATAATCTCCAAAGAAACAGGCGCAACAGCAAATCCGTTTTGCAATTCAAAAATGGATATTACTGCCCGAATATTTTATTCAATTTTCGAATGAACTATTCTTTTTATGAATGAAATATTCACCGGGTGAATAAAATATTCATTTGCATTTTTTATTACCCAACCAAAATAAAACAAACAACAATGAGCTTAGGGAAAAAAACACGTAACATCTTTGGGGAAAATTTAGAGCTGCTTCGTGTAATACACAATCTTAGCCAGGAAGAAATGAGCAAAAGGCTAAACGTGTCGCCGCCTGTGTACAGCCGCTATGAGAGTGGGGAAAAAGAAGTGGATGAAAACAATGAATTTGTAAAACAGGTAGCGGCAGAGTTTGGCATAACTGCCATTGCATTAGTTAGCAAAGAAATTAATATTAAAATTTTTGAAGACGGCAAGGCGGAAGCAACCTCTTTTGATATAAAGCAAATGGGGAAATGCTTTATGATACCAAAAGAATTTATTGAGGTATTTTTTAAACACCATCAACAATCATTAGAGCAAGTGGTAAATGCTGCGTTGAATAAAAAATAATTTGTTGCAATAAAACCTCCATTTAATTATTGCTTTTTCAAAAACGGATTCTTCACTTTCTCTTCCCCAATAGTTGTCCGTTCCCCATGTCCTGAGTAAACAACCGTTTCATCCGGCAGCACAAATAATTTTGTACGAATGCTGTTTAGCAAAGTTTGATGATTGCCCATTGGCAAATCTGTTCTGCCAATGCTGCGTTGAAATAACACATCGCCGCTAATTACAAAATTCTGTTTAGCACAATAAAAACAAACATGCCCGGGAGAATGTCCCGGTGCTTCTATTACCAGCAATTCATCAGTACCGAGTAAAATTTTATCGCCTTCTTTCAACACAATAAATTCGCCGGCATAATTATCAAAAGGCATATTGTACATCAGGCCGGATGTGGGTGCAAATGCCAGTACCTGCTTTTCCTTTTCATGCAGCTGCAGGGTGAGTCCGTAGGTTTCTGCTATAAATTTATTTCCAAATACATGGTCGAGATGGCAATGGGTATTTAAGAGCAATTGGGGCTTCAGGCCATTATCATCTATAAATTTTTTCAGTGCTTCTTTCTCTTCATCAAAATAACAGCCGGGGTCAATAATGGCACATTCCTTTTGCTCATTATAAAGAACATAAGTATTTTCCTGTATAGGGCTAAAAACAAAAGAATGTATCTGCAACATCTAACAATATTTTAGGTAATTAAGGGATATTTTTATGATTGATTGTAATGGTTTACTTTTAACTATTAAACAGTAAAGTTAGTATGGTAAAGTTTAGCAGGATATTTTTTACAGCGGTATGCTTTTTTTTGATTGGGAACTCTTCCTCTACAGCACAGGTAATCAACGCAGTTGAGTTTGGTAAAAACCGGGTGCAGTATAAAAAATTAAAATGGCAATATTATCAAAGCAAAAACTTCAATACCTATTTTAATCAAAACGGGCAGGAGCTGGCAAAATTTGTGCTGCAGGTGGCCGAAGAAGAACTTCCGGGCATCGAAGAATTTACTGAATACAGTATGCAGCGAAGAGCCAACATTGTGGTGTACAATGAATTTGCAGATTTGCAGCAGTCTAACATTGGGATGGGTATTGACTGGCAAAATACCGGCGGGGCCACCAAATTACTGAACAACAAAATGGTAGTTTATTTTAATGGCGACCATGCACAACTTCGCAAACAAATAAGGCAGGGCATTGCGAGGATCATTACCGACAATGTATTGTTTGGTGAAGACCTGGGTGAATTTGCCGGCAACCAGGCTTTACTGGATTTGCCCAAATGGCTCACTGATGGCTACGTTGACTTTGCAGCAGAAAACTGGAGCACCACACTGGATGATGAATTAAAAAGCGAAATACTCAGTGGCAAATACAAAAGATTTTACTCCTTTGCTTTTCAAAACCCAAGGCTGGCCGGTCATGCTTTTTGGTATTATATTGAAGAAAAATACAAGAAAGAAAATGTAACCTACCTGTTGTACCTGGCAAGGGTTTACAAAAATCTTAACCGGGCCAGCATGCAGGTGTGCAAGAAAAAATTCAAAGATGTGCTGGTGGATTTTATGGAATACGAGGAAGAAAAATATGAGACCGACGTAACAAAAAGAAAAGCTTACCCCAAGGGACAGGCGATAGAAAGTTTTGACATCAACCAACGCAAAGATTATTACCGCATCAACGTAAACCCCAACAAAAAAAATAGTTCTTATGTGTTGGTTGAATACAATAAGAACCTGGTAAAAGTGAAGCTGTATGATGACTTTGAAGAATACACGATCCTGAAATACGGCATCCGCAGTTACCTCAATGAAACCAATCCTGATTACCCTTTGCTGGCCTGGGATCCTAAAGGCACAAGGATCACCGTTATCTATAATGAAGAAGGCAGGTTGAAATTATTTGTGTACGACCTGGTAACAAGAATTAAAAATCCTCAGATAGACCTCACCGAACAGTTTCAGCAAATACAGGATGTGAAGTACATGCTCGACAGCCGTACGGTGTTGCTGAGTGCTACAAAAAATGGCCACACAGATATTTTTACACTGAACCTGGAAAATGAAAAAGTGCAGCAAATAACCAACGATGTGTATGATGACCTGGATGCCACTTTTGTTTCTTTCCCCGGCAAAACAGGAATTATTTTTGCCAGCAACAGGCCTGCTGCTGATGCTAAAGGTGGCGATACTTCTTTGCCGAGCCACAACCGCTACAACATTTTTCTGATCACCAATTTTGGTAATAAAGCAGAGCTTAATCAAATCACCCAATTATCCAATCTTAAATATGGCAATGCCCGTTACCCGATGCCTTACAACAGCAACCATTTCACTTTTATCAGTGATGAAAATGGTGTGGCCAACAGGTATGCAGGCTTCTTTACCACAAAGGCCGCCGGCCTGGATACCTTGGTGCTGATTGGAGATGATATTTTGCGTAACCCTTCCGCAAAAGATGTGGATAGTGTGCTGAGGGTTCATAAAAAAACGGATGTGGATTCTATTGCAGTAGTGGCAGTATCACAGGATTCTGCATATACTTTTCCATTGACTAATTATGAAAGCAATGTGGCTGAAACAAGGGTGGCTGGTGACAATAATCAGGTAAGTGAAGTAACCAGGCAAAGCGATGAAAAAACTTTGTACAAATTAAAAATTGATGAAACGGTACTTCGCCGCCGCAATGTAACAGTGCCACCCACTACCTTCATGAAAAGAATAGTGATGGCTGATAAAATTGTAACCGGCACCGATAATAAATATGATAAACCATTACCCACAGACAGCATTCAAAACCAAAATAATATTTTTCAAAACGAATTTGAAAATGAAAAAAAAGACAGCAGCCTCTTAGGAAAAACGGTGGCTGTTACAGAAGCATCTAAAAATGATGTGTTGAAAAATGCCAAACTGTATCCTTACAAACCAGTAAAGTTTGGCGCAGAATATGGGGGTGTAAATTTCAGCAATGCCATTTTGTTCAACCGTTACCAGGCTTATGCAGGTGGCAGCGGCCCTATCAGGCTGGGCAGCAGCACACCGCTGAATGGTTTAATAAGACTGGGTACATCCGAACTGCTCGAAGACCAAAAAATATTCGGTGCCTTCCGTCTCTCCACTGATTTAAAAGATAATGAATGGCTGATGGGATATGAAAATTATAAAAGAAGAGTTGATTGGGGATTGACTTATTATAGGAATGCAGAGTCGGTTGGTTTTGATTTGAATGATGGCCAGATTCACCCAGGTAAAATTTTTACAAATATCTACATGGCGAATATCTCTTATCCTTTTGACAGGTCAAAGCGGATAAGCCTTTCTTTTGGTATCCGGAATGAAAATAACGTATTGCAGACTGATATCAATTATGAAACCTCTTTAAAAATACCCAATACCCAAAGACGCTTTGCACTTACCCATGCTGAATATGTATATGACAATACGCTGAATCCTACACAAAATATCTGGGTGGGGTTACGCTACAAAGTTTTCTTCGACTGGAATACCGACATCAGTAAAGGAAGAGATTCATTGGCTAAAACTAAAAAGTATAATTTTAACTGGGGCTTCGATGTTCGTTATTATTATCCTATCTACCGCAATTTTATCTGGGCTGGCAGAGCCTCCGGCGACTTTAGCTGGGGCAGTCAAAAAACTATTTACTATGTGGGTGGTGCAGATGGGTGGCTGATGTTTGGCGGCAATGGCAATAACCGTTTCTTTAATTCAAACAACCTGCCTACCCCTGATATTGACTATGCATTCCAGAGCCTGGTGGGCAACCTGAGAGGCTTTACACAAAACGTAGCCAATGGCAATAACGCCGTCACAATCAACAGTGAATTCAGGCTACCGGTATGGACTACTCTTTTTAACAGGCCAATCAATAATGCCTTTGTCCGCAACTTTCAGCTGGTACAGTTTATTGATCTTGGCAATGCCTGGAATGGTGCTTACAAAGGCATCGCAAGGCCATCTTCTATTTATGGCCAGCCACCAGTGCAGGTAAAAACCAAGGTTGGTGGCATTGGCCCTTTAGCCGGTGGCTATGGCTTTGGTGCCAGGAGTACATTGCTTGGCTACTTCCTCAAGTTTGATGCTGCATGGGAAATGAATGGCATATTTAAAGGCAAGCCAATTTATTATTTTAGTTTAGGATTAGATTTTTAAAATAAATCTCATAAAATGTGTTGCCCGGCTTTTACGAAGGCCGGGCATTTTTTTGAACTAACTTCCTGCTAAGTGTTACTATTTTGTGCAATCATATACTCATATTGTAGAAAGCAATCTGCATTAAAAAATCATAAGCCTAAGCAATAAAGCCTTGATGCGACTGCAATAAAGTATTTGGCATATTATTTTCATAATCACAGTCAAACTGAAAAAATAAAAAATTATGAAACGAATTTTGGCAGCAACTGTAATTTTATTATTTGCAGGCAAAGTAAACGCACAATCGAAAACCAGCGCAGAAAAAAAAGATGGGGTATATTTTGGCGTTAGAGCTGGAATAAATTTATCTAACATGGTAAAAGATGCTGATAATAGCACTTCCGCCGGATCAAAGATGGGTCTCAATGCAGGTGCCTTTCTTGAAATTCCTGTAACAGCTGGTTTCAGCATTCAGCCAGAGCTGCAGTTTTCACAGAAAGGTTATAAGAACACAGGCAGCTTTTTAGGATCACCTTATGAATATAAGCAGACTACTAATTTTATTGAAGTTCCATTATTGGCTAAATTAAAGCCTTCAAAAAACTTTGGTATATTAATAGGCCCCCAGTTTTCTTTTCTTGTTTCCACTCAAACAAAATTTACTGTAAACAACTCATCATTTGAAAACCAGGTAAAACAGGATAATACTAACTTGAGGAAAAATATATTGGGTGGTGTTGTTGGTATTGAAGCTTCTTCAGGACCAGTGGTATTCGATTTGCGTTATAATCTCGATTTTCAGAATAATAATGGTGATGGCACAAGCTCTACTCCCAAATATAAAAATCAGGTGATTGCTTTAAGTGTCGGTTTTAGATTTTAAAAAAAATTTTAGCATTTGTTATTCCACAAAGTTTAGGTTATTCCGTCTTTGAAAAGGCGGAATTTTTTTATATCTAAGCTTAACGCTTTTATTTCACCAGCTATATCATTTATCTTCCACCCCGCTACTATGCTCCTGCAAAAATCTTGGTAATTTTTTTACCCCAAAATACAAAAGGCTGAATAAGCCGGTAAGCAATACAGTGACAGCCCAGGTACGGTAATGCTGAAATGGCATTGCAAACTGGTTGGTAATTTCGATCAGTAAAGAAAAGGGGTTGGTAACAATATCCCAACTGTTCCAGCGCAGGAAACGCCCAATGTACACACCAAAAGAACCCAGGAACAATGTGGCTATCACTAATTTGTTGATATGCTTTTGAGTGACTGTTCTTTTCAAAAACATTTCCACCTGGTACAGCGAAACAAAAGCCATTACAAGCCCGGCTACAGAACTGGTAAATAATAAAATAGCATCAAACCAAACCGGCACATCTGTTCGTGAATTTTCCAAATGAATAAGGTCTGTGATGATGTACAATGCATTGGGGAAAAATAATAACCAGGATACCAGTAAAAAATAACGGTACCACCTGTTGTATTGCCCTGCCTTGGTAAGTGCCACACTTAGTTGAAAGGGTACCCATGCTAAAAACAAATTCCACAACAGGAAAATATAATGCAGGTTATTGGCATACCCAATCCTGGCCACCAGCATGGCGGCAATAAATAAAATAAAAGCGGCTAATAATTTTTCGATTGATGATAATTTTATCATGGTTACAATTTTATTTGATGAATAATTTTAGGAAGAAAAATAACAATGCCGATTACAGCACTGCCAATAGCCGTTACCAGCACTGCTCCTGCCGCTACATCTTTTACAATTTTTATTTGGGGTAAAGGTTCTTTTACCAAACAATCGCAGAATACTTCGATGGCCGTGTTAAACATTTCTGCCGTCAGCACCAGTGTGCAGCAGGTAATTACTGCCAGCCATTCGGAATTGCTGATGGCAAAACAAAAACCAGCAACTGCCACTGCAAAGGTTGCAAACAGGTGTATCCTGAAATTAATTTCATAGATACTGCTATGGCGGATACCATTGCCGGCATAGCCGAGGGATTTTAAGAATTTCATGTTACTGTTTTTTATTTTCATCAATGATTAATAAAAGAAGTTGCATTGCCACCATTAAGTTGTTCCCTTGTATATGCATCTGCATGGTTCCAGGAAAGCCAGAAATAATTTTTTTGGCTTAAAATAAAATCAGCTTTTCTTTTGTCGAATAATTGTTTAAAACTCAGGTTGCTCCTGTATAAATAATCGCCTTCACTATCTTGTGTTCCCGGTTGCTTTTGGGTTAACACATCCTGGTTTTTTTCCAGCAATGGAAGTGTTTTATCTGAAAGAGTCAATAAAAATTTTACATCCAGTGCAATGGAGTTTTTTCTTGCCAGGTTATATCCTGCAATGGTTTCATCCCAATGAATGCAGGATGCCAGCACCAGTACAATAATGGCAAACCAGGCATTTACCTTCAGTAAAAAATAGTTGGTTTTTTGCTGCTGAATTTTAATAAATACAGTGCTCAGCCCCATCAACACCATCAGCAGGAAAACCAATACACCAATGCGTTTGTAAGTCAGGCCATAGTGCAGGATGTAATAATAATCCCGTATCAAAACAGAAATTACCAGTATGCTGTTTTGAATGATCCATAAATAAGCACCCTGCTTCAGCCATTTGTTATTTTTGTAAAAATTCAAATTACCCCGGAAGAAAAATAACAGCAGCAGCATGGCCAGTATAATAGAAAAAATTAACAACCCTGCACCTTCATGCACATATTCAGAAAGGTTGATATTATTGTTGTAGGTAAATCCAAACCATACATACACCACATCAATAGCATTGATAAAAAGCAACAAGATATTCAGCAGCAAAAGACTAATGATACCGGTGGTATTTTCATTCCGCAGTGCCATTACACCATTGGCAAACCTACCCATCAGCAGTGTAAGCAATTCAAACCAATTGCTCTTTTTCCATTCCAGTAAATTGTTTTTCTTCCTGATTAAATTATCAGGCTGTTTTAAATCTGCAGTGGAAAAATAACTGGTATTAGTTTTCAGTAACAGGCCGCCTGTAATCACAAACCCCAGCAATAAAAACCAACAGCGTATCCAACTTACCCAATTAAAAATATTGCTGAAAAACCTGCTGATGGCAAGCCCGGCATCGTTGATGATCTGGCTGAAAACACTGTTGGCAAAATTGTAGAGGATAACAAAAGCAATCAAAAGCAATAATGGGATTATTAGAAACCGCAGTGCCTTACGGAAACCATAAGAATTATTCCCGTTTGTTTTAATCCCTTTTACAAGTGAATAAAAAGATGGCAGCAGCAATATATAATTTAAAGCCGCAGAAGCACCAGCATACCAAAGTGACCTGTGCAGGTATTGTACAAATACCACCAGTAATAACAAGGTGCTGGTAAAAGCAAGTTTACTCAAAACAGTATTGTGAATCAGCACCGTTGCCAATGCAATAAGATGTGCCGCCAGCAACCATCGCACTGTTGCCTTATTTAATGAAGCAGGATACAAATAAAAAACTGCTGTAAGGATAAAAGCATCAAACAACAAACTGTTCAAAGCCAGTTTTTCATTCCAGAAAAAAATATTAAATAATACAGCGCCGGTGGTAACTAAAAAAAATTTTACTAAAGAGGATTTCATGTGTTTAATTTTTAAAGGTTTTGATAAACTGTATACAGCATAATTGCAGGCACCAGTAATAATTGATGAGTGCGGTTTTAATTATTTTCATGCCGGTTAATAATATTGATGAGCAATTGAGTAGGCTGGTGAATAATATGAAACCATTGCCAGTGGCTTATTTTAGCAGATCGTCTGCCCCGTTTGTAAGCATGGATAAATTTGCTCCAGTGTTCCGGAATGGTTACAAAACCAAAAACAACGGTGATAAAAACAGGAAAAGAAATATGCCCGTTGCCCAACATAAAACTTTGCAGGCAAACCTCTCCTTCATCCGTAGTATCATAGCCCAGTAAAATATGTTTGATGTCGTGCTTTACATAATAAGAAAGCAGTGGCAGGTTTTTTGCCTCCAGCATGTTAATCAAATCTTTCCCTAAAATCCCTTCCGGTATTTGCTCAAGCTCTTCTTTTGTGTAAGGAAATTTTTCAGGCTTCCTTATAATTTTTAAAATAGGTAATGCAATTTGATGAGTTAAGTACACCAAAATTACAGAGCGTACACTGACGATAAATTTATACATCGGTTTAATTTTTATTTTTCGTTTACAATGTTGCGGACAGCACCATGATGGATCATCACAGATGCAACGGCGGCCTCCCAAATAGTAAAACTTGCAGATACTATCTTGACAAATTGTTTTATAATTAAAAGTGCTTTGAATTTCAAAGTGTTAGTGCAAAAAAAAATTATTTAGTTCCTTTTATCATTTTTTCGAGTGCATCAATATGCAGCTTGAATGCCTTCTCTCCTACTTTGCTCACGGCATACGTGGTATTCGTTTTCCTTCCAATAAATCCTTTCTGCACTTTGATGATCCCGTTTTCTTCCAATGCTTTCAGATGGCTGGCCAGGTTGCCATCGGTAATGGACAGTAATTCTTTCAGATCATTAAAGTTCACCGATTCATTTACCATTAGCGCACTCATAATGCCCAGGCGGATACGGCTGTCAAATAATTTATTCAGATTCTCTATCGGGTTCATCATATTCTTTCATATTTATACCACATCACCAGGCCATACACAATATGCAATACCCCAAAACCCATTGCCCAAAAATAAATGCCATAACCTGGATACCAGCAATTCATTAAACCCAATGCCAGTTGGCCAAATCCTAAATACCTGATTTCTCCCAAAGTATATTTACTGGCATTTACCAGAGCAAGTCCGTAAAAAATAAGGCAGGCCGGTGCTACCAGCTCATACTCTCCAAACTGCATCATCCGGATAATAAAAACACCACCCACTACAATTGGAATAACCGTATTCCAAAACAAACGGATAGAGGTGGCTCCCCACATCGGAGTGCCATTTTTTTTGCTACGCAGAAAAGTAAAAAAGAAAGCACTGACAAAAGCACCAACAAAAGTTAAGGTCGCAATCCAAAAGAGCTCATTAATAAGAACCGCTCCACCCATATCTATCAGGGTATCAATTTTACAATCTCCTTTTACCCAGCAATGAATTTTTTGGTTGGCAAACCAGGCTCCAGCCAAAGCACAAACCCCGGCAGCTATACCGCTTAATCCGCTCAGGCTGATGAAACGGCTGCTTTGCTCCATCATTTTTTTTATATGCTGCAGGTCTTGCAGTGACTGTTGTTCTTCACTCATAAAAAGCACTTTGAAAAACAAAGTAAAATAAATTATTTGGAGTCTCCAAAAAAAATTTGGACTTTTTTTGGAGATGAAGTGTTGCCGTCTCCTGCCGGAATTAAAAAACCCTGTTGAAAATTCAACAGGGTTTTTTAATCGTTTTATAAGGTTAATCTATTTTTGATTAGTCACTTTTTTTACAGCTTTTACTGGGGCTTTTTTAACAGGAACAGTTGCTGCTGCTGCTTTTTCAGGAGCTGCTGCTTGCTTTACTTCTGATTTGCCACCATCTGCTAATTTCATTTTATCAAATTCTTCTGCAGGAACAACATCCCCTGTAAATGAAATTGATTTTACTTCATCAATACCGGCAAACTTCACAGTTAAGTGTTTGTCAAAATGGTTTGGTGATGCTGCATTGTAGGTAGCATTGATAATACCGGTTTTACCTGGTGCAATTGGTTCTTTTGTGTAATCAGATATAGTACAACCGCAAGTAGGATTAGCCTGCTCGATGATTAACGGCTCGTTACTCATATTAGTAACTGTAAAAGTTCCTTTCTGAGGAACACCTTGTTTAATTTTTCCGAAATCAATAGTTTCTGAAGCAAATTTTGCTACATCAGCTATTTTCTTTTGAGCAACGGCTGTAGTGGTAATCGCAAATACGGCTACAGAAAATAAGATTCTTTTCATGTTATTGTTTTAGTTTTTATTTGATTTATAAAAATTGTTGATTAATCTTCTTTGAGGCTTTTTAATGCTGCATTTTCAGGAGCTGATGAAATAGGTGTTTTCCAAACTTCCCCTTTAATCGTAATCTGCTTGGTTTGTGTTCCATTATAAGTAATGGTAATAAATTTTGAAAAAGGGCCTTCAGCAGCGGCATTGTAACCAACGGTGATTTTTGTCTTTTCACCTGCAGCCTGCACTTTGTTCCTGTCCCATTCAGGCGTGGTACATCCGCAACTGGCCTGTACATTTGAAATTTTCAGGGAATCGGTTCCATTATTAACTGCATCAAAAATATGTGTCACTGGTTTACCCTGTGGTATTTTACCAAAATCAAAACTAGTTTCGGTAATACCTAAAGCTTCTTCCACTACTGCTACAGTTTTAGGCTGCACTTTGTCTGTGCTGATTACTTGTGCACCGGCAGAAAATGCCAGCAATCCAAAAAATGTAACAGTAATTGTTTTTTTCATTGTTCCCTGAATTTTCAAATAATGAACCAAAGATACAAAAACGGCTAAACCGGCATCAAATTGTTCATTCATTTACAAATTATTTACAATCATCACAACTAATATTTTACATTTGTTGCATGGACGCTTTACAAACCAACGATGCCGCTTTACTGGAAAAATTCAGTTTCGATCATTTTAGAAATAAAGTGCTGAAAGATTACCGGGTAGCCTGCGAAAGCCGGGAGACAAGCCTGCTGGGCAGAAAAGAAGTATTGACAGGAAAAGCGAAGTTTGGAATTTTTGGTGATGGAAAAGAAGTGGCACAGATAGCCGCCGCAAAATTTTTTAAGCCTGGCGATTTCAGGGCTGGCTACTACCGGGACCAGACTTTTATGTTTGCCGCAGGGCTTGCTAACGTAGAGCAATATTTTTCACAACTATTTTCTGACCCTGATATTAATAATGATCCCTTTAGCGCCGGCAGGCAAATGAACGCTCATTTTGCCACCAAAAATGTAGATGAAAATGGTGAATGGCTGCCATTGGCCACCACCAAAAACAGCAGCAGTGACATGGCGCCTACTGCCGGACAAATGCCCAGGGCATTGGGTTTGGCACTTGCTTCTAAATTATTCAGGCAGGCAGATATATTTAAGCAGCATACTCATCTAAGCGATAATGGGAATGAAATATGTTTTTGTACCATTGGTGATGCCTCTACAAGTGAAGGGCATTTTTGGGAAGTGGTAAATGCGGCTGGTGTACAGCAGGTGCCTTTAGCCATTTTTATTTGGGATGATGGATATGGCATTTCTGTTCCCAAGCAATTCCAAACCACCAAAGGTTCTGTTTCGGAAGCATTAAAGGGAATGCAAAAAACAGCCGGCACCAACGGACTGGATATTTATAAATTAAAAGGATGGGATTATGCCGGGATGTGTGAAGTATTTGAGCCGGCAATTCAGAAAATAAGAGATACACACACACCTGCTATTTTTCATGTGGAAGAAATTACGCAGCCACAGGGACATTCTACTTCGGGTAGCCATGAACGGTATAAAAAACCAGAAAGGCTGGCATGGGAAAAAGAATGGGATTGCATTAAACAAATGAGAGAATGGATACTGGCCAATGCGTTGGCAGAAGAGCATGAACTGAGTGAAATTGAAATGACGGCAAAGCTGTATATAAAAGACAGCAAGCAAAAGGCCTGGGATAAATACCTTGCTCCTGTAAAACAGCAGGCCGAGGAGTGCACCCCAATATTATTTGGATTAGCACAAAGCCTGAATGAAGCTGCTGCCGCTGCTGTAAAAAATATTGCTGATGAATTAACCGTTAATAAAGAACCCTTGCGCCGGGAAATAATGAAAGCGTTGGCAACAGCACTCGATATTGCCGGCAATCATCCTGCAGCCAAAATACTTGGTGATTATTATGCTGGATTAAGAAAGGCAAATGCAAAACTGTATAATTCATTTTTGTACAACGAAGGCCCAAAATCGGCATTGAAAGTTGCTGTGATAAAAGCGGAATATGATGAAGATGCCAAAACAATAAATGGCTACGAAGTATTGAATAAATATTTTGATGAACTGTTTGCCAACAATGATAAAGTAACTGCCTTCGGAGAAGATGTTGGTTATATCGGAGATGTGAACCAGGGCTTTAGTGGCCTGCAGGCTAAGTATGGCAACCAGCGGATTTTTGATACCGGCATAAGGGAACTTTCTATCATGGGCCAGGGCATTGGGCTTGCTTTACGTGGATTAAGGCCCATTGCAGAAATCCAGTACATCGATTATTTATTATACGGCCTGCAGCCATTAAGTGATGATGCTTCCACCACCCATTTTCGTACCGCAGGCGGACAAAGCTGCCCATTGATTGTTCGTACCAGGGGCCACCGTTTAGAAGGTATCTGGCACAGTGGTTCTCCCATGGGAATGATCATCAATTCACTGAGAGGCATGTATGTATGTGTGCCACGAAACATGGTGCAGGCGGCAGGCATGTACAATACTTTGCTGCAGGCCAACGACCCTGCTATTATGATTGAGTGTTTAAATGGTTACCGTTTAAAAGAAAAATTACCTTCCAATTTATTGGCCTATACTGTGCCGCTAGGTATTCCTGAAATTATAAAACCGGGTACGGATGTAACGGTGGTTTCTTATGGCTCCACTTTAAGGATTGTGGCAGAAGCAGCAGAGACTTTAGAAAAAATGGGTATCAGCTGCGAAGTGATTGATGTGCAAACTTTACTGCCTTTTGACATTCACCACGGCATTGTGGCATCACTTAAAAAAACCAACCGTATTTTATTTGTAGATGAAGATGTACCCGGTGGAGCTGCAGCTTATATGTTTAACAAAGTGATGGAAGAGCAGGGTGGTTATAAATATTTAGATGTATCGCCAAGAACCATTACCGCCCAGGCTCACAGGCCTTCTTATGCAAGTGATGGCGACTATTTCAGCAAACCTAATTTGGAAGATATTGTTCGTGTAGTAAAAGAAATGATGGCAGAGTAATAATTGGATAAAAAGTGTTTTGTACAAACAATAAATTACTGTTATGAAATTAACTCTTTACCAGGTAGATGCTTTTACAAACAAATTGTTTGGTGGCAATCCTGCTGCCGTAATTCCATTAGAGAAATGGCTGGATGATACATTAATGCACCAGCTTGCATTGGAAAATAATTTAAGCGAAACAGTTTTTTTTGTTCCTTCTTCCAGTGCGGATGCCGACTATGATATCCGGTGGTTTACCCCGGCAATAGAAATTAATTTATGCGGCCATGCTACTTTGGCAAGTGCTTATGTGTTGTTCAACATCCTTGGTTTTAAGAAACCTGAATTAAAGTTTAATTCCAAAAGCGGGGTACTCTCTGTTACAAAAAAAGACGACCTGATAACAATGGATTTTCCGAGTTGGAAACCGGAGCGGCTGGATGAATACGATGAATCATTACAAGCTGTGTTAGGCATTGAGGATATTGTTGGTGTGTATCAATATAGGGATTTACTGATAGAATTGGAAAATGAAGAAGCAGTAAAAAACTGCCAGCCGGATTTCACTTTAATGAAAAAGAATTTTGACAAAATAATCATCACAGCACCGGGAAAATCAGCCGATTTTGTTTCCCGTTTTTTTGCTCCAGCCGCAGGCATTGATGAAGATCCGGTAACCGGTTCTGCCCATTCCCAACTTATCCCTTTCTGGAGTGAAAAATTGAATAAGAAAAAAATGCACGCCTTACAATTATCTCACCGTGTCGGGGAGATTTGGTGTGAACAGGTAAGCAAAGAAAGGGTTACGATGAGTGGACAATGTTTGTTTTATATGAAAGGAGAAATTACACTTGCCCCATAAAAAAAAATTTACAAAGTTTTTTTACAAAGGAATATTTCCATGTTTTTTTCTTGGCCGTTTGGCAACTTTATTTTCCAACATAGCATAAGCCTTGATCAATTTCTTCCTGGTTTCCTTTGGTTCTATCACTTCGTCAATAAAACCTCTTTCGGCAGCAAGATAGGGCGTGGCAAATTTTTCTGCATACTCTGCTTCTTTCTCCAGTAATTTTTTTGCCGGGTCGGCAGCTTCTGCAATTTCTTTTTTGAAAATAATTTCACTGGCTCCTTTTGCTCCCATCACTGCTATCTCTGCAGTAGGCCATGCAAAATTCATGTCGGCGCCAATATGTTTTGAATTCATTACATCATAAGCGCCGCCATAAGCCTTCCTTGTAATAACAGTAACTCTTGGCACAGTAGCTTCGCTTAATGCGTACAGCAATTTAGCACCATTGGTGATGATGCCATGCCACTCCTGGTCGGTGCCTGGCAAAAATCCCGGCACATCCACCAGCACTAATAAAGGAATATTAAAGCAATCACAAAACCTGGTAAATCTTGCTCCTTTTTTTGAACTATCAATGTCGAGTACCCCGGCAAGACACATGGGTTGATTGGCAACAATACCGATGCTTCTTCCTGCCAATCTTGCAAAGCCCACAACAATATTTCCTGCATAATTGGTATGTACTTCAAAGAAAGAATCATCATCACAAACGCCTGCTATCACATCACGGATATCATAAGGCTGGTTGGTACTTTCAGGAATAATTTTTTCTAATAGCTCCCTGGTTTCATCCACCAGTGTATAAGGAAGTTTTGGAGGAACATCTTCACAATTTTGTGGTATGTAACTCAGCAGTTTTTTTATCTGCACAATACATTCCATGTCATTGGCAGCAGTAAAATGTGTAACACCCGATTTAGTTGAATGTGTGGAGGCCCCACCCAATTCTTCTGAGCTTACTTCCTCATTGGTTACGGTCTTCACCACATTGGGACCGGTCACAAACATATAACTGGTATTCTCCACCATCAAAGTAAAATCAGTAATAGCAGGAGAATACACAGCGCCACCTGCACATGGCCCCATGATGGCCGATATCTGCGGAATAACTCCCGAGGATAAAACATTTCGGTAAAAAATATCTGCATAGCCACCCAGCGACCTAACGCCTTCCTGTATCCTGGCACCTCCGGAATCATTCAGCCCAATCATGGGTGCGCCGGTTTTCATGGCAAGGTCCATGATCTTACAAATTTTTTCTGCATGTGTCTCTGATAAGGCACCGCCAAATACTGTGAAGTCCTGTGCAAACACATAGACCAATCTTCCATTCACTGTGCCGTATCCTGTTACCACACCATCGCCATAAAACTGCTGCTCCTCCATTCCAAAATCTTTGGTGCGGTGAAGCACCAGCGCCCCTATCTCTTCAAATGAACCGGGATCCATTAATAAAGTGATGCGTTCTCTTCCAGTGAGTTTTCCTTTTTTATGCTGCGTATTATTTCTTTCAACACCACCACCCAATTTTCCTTCTTCAATTTTTTCTCTCAGTATGTCGGTTTTTGATTTCATTGTTTTTTATTTTTTTGATACAAGCATTTTATCATTACCCGTCATCGTTGTGTCACTCTCTTGTACTATTTGTTCTTTATGCAGCAAATTAAAAGGCATCAACTCATCATTTATAACCTAAGAAGCCAGCCTTCGTTTCCAACTGGTAGATTTATTTTCAACCGGCCTGGTAATCATTTGCTGATCCAGCCAATATTTCACTGCTGCCATCGCAGCCGCTTCTGCATTGGCTTTTTGTTTTTCTTTTATTTTTTCCGGCGTATAAAAATTAGTTACAAAATGGGTATCAAATTTTCCTGAAAGAAAAGCATCATGCTCAAAAACGAATGTTCCAAATGGCAATGTGGTAGATAACCCTTCAATTTTATATTCCTTAATTGCTGCTTTCATTTTTTGTATGGCTTCTGTTCTGTCTTTGCCGTGTGTCACCAGTTTAGCAATCATCGGGTCGTAATAAATAGGAATGGGCATTCCTTCTTCATAACCATCATCCACCCTCACACCTTCACCCTGTGGCTTTACATATTTGGTCAGCGTGCCGATAGAAGGTAAAAAATTATTCAACGGATCTTCAGCATATACCCTTAGCTCAACAGAATGCCCATTGATAGAAATATCATCCTGAGTAAAAGATAATTTTTCACCACGGGCAATTTTTATTTGTTCTTCCACCAGATCGATGCCGGTTATCATTTCAGTAACAGGATGCTCTACCTGCAAACGGGTATTCATTTCAAGGAAATAAAAGTTGAGTTTGTCATCCATCAAAAATTCAACCGTTCCTGTGCTTGTATAATTGCATGACTTTGCCACCATCACCGCAGCCTCACCCATTTGTTTTCGCAATGCTGGAGTTAAAATGGAAGAAGGAGATTCCTCCACTACTTTTTGATGGCGCCGCTGTATGCTGCATTCCCTTTCAAACAAATGCACCGTGTTGCCATAATTATCTGCCAATACCTGTATTTCAATATGGCGTGGAGAGCTTACATATTTTTCAATAAACACAGCACCATCACCAAAAGATGATTGTGCTTCGCTGACGGCTCTTTGCATTCGTTCTTCCAGGTCTGCTTCCTTTTCCACTGTCCGCATTCCTTTGCCACCGCCGCCTGCAGAAGCTTTGATGAGAATGGGGTAGCCGATCTGTTTGGCAATTTGTTTGGCGGCGGCAATATCTTCAATGGCTTTATCAATTCCCGGCACCATGGGGATGTTGTATTTTTTTACACATCCTTTTGCCGCCAGTTTAGACCCCATGATGTGCATGGCTTCCGGACCGGGGCCGATAAAAGTAATGCCTGCATCTTTTACCTTTTGTGCAAAAGCTGCATTCTCACTCAGGAAACCATATCCCGGATGAATGCCATCCACATTCAATTGTTTTGCAAAGGCAATTATTTTATCTGCATTCAAATACGATTCGCCGGATGGAGCAGGCCCCAAACAAACGGCTTCATCTGCAAACAATACATGCGGCGAATTTCTATCCACTTCCGAAAAAACAGCTACCGACAAAATACCCATCCGCCGGATCGTCCGCATGATCCGTAACGCAATCTCTCCACGGTTAGCAACTAATATTTTTTGCATAATAATAAAATTAACTTAGCACCTATTACTTAAAACTTATTACCTATCAAAAAAGCTCCACCAACACCTGCCCCTTCTCCACCGCCTGGCCAGCAACTACTGCTATTCGTTTAATGGTTGCATTGTTTTGTATGATGATACTGTTCTCCATTTTCATGGCTCCGAGTATGATAATTTTATCCCCTTCATTTACTTCCTGTCCTTCCGATACCGCTATTTGCAGTACCAGCCCCGGCATTGGCGCTTTAATTTCTTTGACTTGTTTATTTGTTGCTAATCCAAAACCCATTTTCTCCAGTACCTGGTTCAGTTCATCTTTTATCTCCACAACAAAATTTTCCCCTTCCACTTCGACGGTTATTTTTTTTGCCGCCATATCTGCTTCCACCAGTTTTGCATTTACAGAGCGGTGGTTGTTTAAAAGATTAAATTCAGTCGGAGATTTTTTTACCAGGTCTGCAGCAGCAATTTGTTTTGCAGTAAATGAAAATTCAAATTCATTTACTTTTATTTTATACAGCGTATTCTCATCAGTCATACAACAAAATTTTTTTGCAATGATGAATTCTTTTAGTTGCTGATAATATCTTGCAGGTATCAGCATTTCATCGCACTGTAATATAATTCATGCAGCCGGAAACAACAGCAGGTATAAAACTATTTATTTTTATTCAGGCTCACAATCATCATTTGCAATGAGTATTCAACATTATTATTTCTACCGTCAATGCTTTTGCCGCCGTATCTTGGCAGCAACATTTGTGCAGCGGCTTTATTTAAAATTTTGATCAACCATCAATGGAAATACTACATGCTTATACCATCAGCAACTGGATTTTAATCCTGGCTTCGGCATTTATCATCGGGCTTGCCAAGGCGGGATTAAAAGGCATTGAGATGCTGAATGTAACCATCATGGCCATTGTGTTTGGCGGCAAAGCATCTACCGGAATTGTGCTGCCTTTGTTGTGTGTGGCAGATATCGGTGCGGTGGTTTATTACAACCGTCATGCACAATGGAAACATTTTTGGAAGCTGATACCCTGGATGGCAGCAGGTATTTTAATTGGTGTGTATGTGGGCAAAGACCTGGATGAAATTATTTTCAGAAAAATAATGGCACTCATCATTATCATCACAGTGATCATTATGATACTGATGGAATTTCGTAAAACAACCACTGTTCCTACACATCCATTATTTGTAGCCAGCACCGGTTTGGTGGCAGGTTTCACCACCATGCTGGGAAACCTTGCCGGCGCATTTGCCAACATTTATTTTTTGGCGATGCGTATGCCCAAGAATGATTTTATTGGCACTGCTGCATGGGTATTTTTAGTGATCAATTTATTTAAACTTCCCTTCCAGGTATTTTACTGGAAAAACATTAACCCGGTAAGTTTGCAAACAGACCTGCTGTTGATACCTGCACTGGCATTGGGTTTTTGGGCAGGGCTAAAAATTGTGGCGGTAATAAAAGATAATAATTACCGAAAGATTGTAATCGTACTCACACTGATTGGTGCAATAGTTATTTTTTGGAAGCATTGATAAATTGCATTTGACTGCAGAAAGATTAGCAAGAAAATAATGGGCAAATATTTACCCAAACTGTGGCAGCAGATTTATTGCAGGAATAAAAATAGTGGTAATTTTTTTTGGCAAAAAAATTGAAGTACGCTTATAAAAAAGATGCAGATAAAATACGGAGCCGCAATATTTTTTTTATGGTGCATACTGCTGGTTGGATGCAGTAAAAAACATGTTCCGCAAACTGAAGCAACAGCCATAGAAACACCGGAAACTAAAAAAGTAGCGGTAAGAAAAGTTATCAAAACACCCGTACCAAAAATAATCACCGTAGATGACCGGGGAGCAAAAAAAGCTATAGATGGCAGGCTGTATTACGACCTCGAAGGGCACCGCTATTGGAAAAACTATGATGACGGAAAGTATTATAAATTTAGCAGCAGCATGGGTGGTAATCCTGCATTTAAGCCACACTAAACTTCTTACTAAGCATCTTCTTTAAGAGTTCAACCATTACAATTTAATTTAATAAAAGCTTGTCTACTTTTTTCATCAATAAGATTCTCCATCTTTTTACTTGCCTTTTGAGCCACGAAACCTCCTATGGAGGCAAAACAGGGAATACTCAGGTAAAGCACAGCTAATAATAAATTTACCAGTTAAAATTTTAAATGATAATTTCGCAACATTATCAAACTTCAACCGCTGTAACGTCGTATATAAGGTGAAATCTGAATTTATAAGTAATAATGAAGCCGCAAAACAATATGGAAAACATTAAAAACTATATCAACTCAGGGATACTGGAGTTATACGTTTTGGGTGTTGCCAGTGAAAAGGAAAATGAAGAAGTGGAAAAAATGGCTTCTTCGTATCCTCAAATACTCTCTGAGATTGAACAAATTGCCATGTCGATGGAAGCCTATGTGCAGCATCATGCAGTTGCCCCAGATCCAACCATCAAGCCTTTTTTGATGGCGATGGTGGATTATATGGAAAGATTGAAAAATGGTGAACCAGCTTCCTTTCCTCCTTTGCTGCAGGAAGGATCGGCCATTGCTGAATACAATGAATGGATTAACAGAAAAGACATTTTTCTGCCAGGTGATTTTAAAGATATTCATGCAAAAATTATTGGTTACACTCCTGCAGTCACCACTGCCATCGTTTGGATAAAAGAAGGGGCAGCTGAAGAAATTCATGATGATGAGCTGGAGAATTTTTTAATATTGGAAGGCAGTTGCAACATTACCATTGATGGAAAGGCACATCATCTTGTTGCCGGAAATTTTCTCTCCATCCCTCTTTACAAAAAACACGATGTAAAGATAACTTCTTCCATTCCCTGCAAATTAATTTTGCAACGCATTGCTGCCTGATGATTTTTTAAGCGGCTGGGTAATTGTTTTATTCCATCAAAAAATTTATCTTTTTTGTAATTATTCTTACAGGTTTGCAATTGCTAATATTTACATGAAGAAAGCTGAAAAGAATTATTGCAGAAAAACAGAAAAGGGTTGTTAAAAAACAACCCTTTTCTAACAATATAATTTAACAGTGATTACCGGAAGCTTGCACGTGGCCCGCCAACAGCGTATGTGGCCTGCATACGTGTTTTTTGACCTGCACTAAACATGTACATACAGGCATCATCCGTATAATCCATATAGTTCATCGTCATCATTACAGGTGTGCCTGTGCAGGAACTTGTAGTGCCAGCAGCAGGGCAACCATAATTAGCAGTGGTATGCAATGGCGTATCATCTACCAGGTCGTTGCCACAGTTAGCATCTCCCCAAATATGCCTCAGGTTAAACCAATGGCCTATTTCATGAGAAGCAGTTCTTCCCAAGTCGTAACTGGCAATATAATAACCACCAGGATATTTTGCACGGCTGCCAAATGCACTGTTTAAAATTACTACCCCATCAGTGGCTGAATTGCCACCCGGAAACTGGGCATAACCCAAAATACCATTGCCCAATGTGCAAGCCCACAAATTTAATTTGGTAGTGGGGCTGGTAGGCGCAATACCACCCTGGGTAGTTTTCTTTACTGCATCATTGGTGCCCCAGCTTTTTTTAGTAGTACTTTTTCTTACCACAGCATCCAGTACAAAACGAATCTTGGTGTCTCCTGCTTTAACGTTGGTGAACAAAGCCGGTACACCGCTGATATCAGTATTGGAACCTTTAAAGTCTTCATTCAATACATCAATCTGCGATTGTATCTGAGCCAGCGAAATATTTTCGGCAGCTGTTTTATAAATAACATTTACCACTACAGGAATGATCATAGAATCGCCGGAAATTCTTTGCATTATTGGAGTTCTTGCAAATCTTTCTGTAAACGTTTCGATGTCATTCATTCTTCCCCTCAGAGTGGGATCGGCCTGCAGTTGTTCTTCCAAGACATCGTTGGAAGCACATTTGCGCTGCACAGGTGAACTGTTTTGGCTATCTTTATTTTCGACAGTTATCACATCTGCTTTATGACAGGATACCAGAAACATTCCTCCTGCAATAAAAGCTACAAATAGTTTTTTCATTTTTTTAATATTTAGATTTTAAAGATGGCTGTCAGTGCAGCTGGTTATTAACAAAAACTAAAAGTAGTTAAAATTTTTTATTAAAAAAACAAGTGGAGTGACTGGGTTGAGATAAAAATTTGTACTGCTGGGAAATATTTTCTACATACTGTAATAAAAAATTTAGTTGCAGCCAGTAATCTTATATTGAACATTTAGGGTATGACTTTTGAAAACTGTACCAATAAATATATAATTATGACTGTAAAAAACAAAAAGCAATTCGGCGTATGGATGGATACTCATCATGCCACCATACTGGGAAGGGAAAATATAGATACCGGCAATTTTATTGTATTGGGACAAGTTGAAAATCCTGCCACTGAAAACAGCAGTAGTGAAAAAGCGGCCAACAATGCAGAAAAAAGTTCACTGCAAAAATATTTTAAATCCATCACTGCCCTGATGCAGAATGCAGAAGAAGTACATATTACAGGTACGGGTACTGCCCAGGAACAATTGATACATTTTATGGCTGAAACACCACAATTTAAAAATACCGTGGCAAAAGAAAGCACAGCTAATAAAATGAGCGACGAAAGGCTGACAGTGTATGTTACTGAACAATTCAACTAAACACAGTTTGTATAATTTACTACAGGTAATTAGGATAACTAAATTTCTTACAAGCCCTTTATTTAGAAATAAATCCTACAATTTTTATGTAGAAAAAACAAGAGATAATGAAAATCAGCTATTGTATTATTAGGATAATTTTTGCAGGAAGATTATTGTACCCAACTGGAAACATAAAGGGAAACAATAATTTAAAAAAACAAATGACAACAGCAGAAATGTTACTACAAAATAAATCTTATATTTGATATTGGCTGGTATATAACATTTCCAATGTCTCTACAAAAAAAATGAAAAATCTTATATTTTTTTATGCTTTGCTCATCAGCAGTTTGCTGGTAATAAGCTGCAAAAAAGATTTTCAATTCCAGGAAAGAAATACTACAAAACTCATTATAAATTCGAGGGAATTAATGACTGCTGTACTGCCCAAAGTTTATTATGTAAGCCCGGCCGGCAATGATAATAATGACGGCACTTCTACAGCAACTCCGTGGCAAACGCTCACTAAAGTAAATGCACAAATATTTGCACCCGGCGATCAGGTATTATTTGAAGGCGGTAAAATTTTTACCGGCACCCTCTCCATCAACAGCAGCGGGATCAATGGGTATAATATAAAATTTGCCAGCTACGGCACTGGGAAAGCATCTATTATAAGTGGCAACAATAATGGTATTTTTATTTACAACAACTCTTTTATATTAATAGACAATTTGATTGTAACTGGCGGATGGAAGGCAATTGAACAGGCTGGCAATAATGGTTATGGCATTTTCTTTTATACCACGCTGCCCAATGCTGCAAAGCTAGGCAACATCTATATTTATAATTGTGAAGTTACCGGCTTTAAAAAAGCAGGAATCAGTATTATGTCATATCCTGCTGATTTAAGCCAGAGTGGTTACAGTAATATTGTAGTGAGGGGCAATAGTGTTTATGGCAACGGATCTGTCGGAATTTTTACCTGGGGGCCGACAGCAACAGCAGGCAATACTGTGTATGCTTTTCCAAATGTGGTGGTGGCCTATAATAAAGTGTACGATAACATGGGTATTAAAAGCAATACCACTTCACATAGTGGCGATGGCATATTGATAGGAGACGCTTCGGGTGGATTGGTAAGTAACAACATTTCATATAACAATGGATGGTATAATGCATGTGTTACAGAAGGGCCTGCAGCCATCTGGTGTTATGATTCTAAAAATCTTGTTTTTCAATACAATGAAGCACATCACAATGGTACAGGTGCAGGCACTCCGGATGGCGATGGCTTTGATCTGGATGGCGGCACTACTAACTGCATCATGCAATATAATTACAGCCATGATAATTATGCTGCAGGTTTTTTGGTGTGGGAATATGGCAATGCCAGAACCAGCAATTCAAACAATACTATCCGGTACAATATCAGCCAGAATGACAATATCAATAATAACAATACCATTTATGGTGGCATCAGCATAGGGCCCAACTGCAGTTATAACCTCATTTATAACAATACCATCTGGAGTAATAAAGGATCATCCGTTTTTGTATATGGTGGTAACAAAAATCATTTTTACAATAACATATTTTTTGCCACACAAACTAATACCCCCATTATTAATGTTGTCAATTCCACTACCGATTGCTGGTTCCTGAATAATGATTATTACAATCCTTTGGGCTTTACAATTAAATTTAAAGGCACTACTTATTCTACGCTCAGTAATTTCAGGGCAACAGGTAATGAAAGATTCAACAGCATTAATTATGGCTACAATACAGACCCACTGTTAAGCAGACCGGGAACAGGTGCCACACTTAATTCATTCAATCCTTCCAGTTTAACTAATTATTCCCTCAATGCAGGATCGCCGATGATAGACAAAGGATATAATTTAACCTCCTGGAACATGAATGTGGGAAGCATTGATTTCAACAAAGCATCTATTCCTTTTGGCGGAGGATACGATATTGGCGCATGTGAAAAACATTAAGTGCATTGCCAAAATATACTGTTATTGTAAAGCAACCCTTTCATACACATCCCCGTAATTTTAATAAGCCTGCTAACTTATTCGATGCTTACTTCCCCCTGTTTGTTACTGTAAGCTCCGGATTGAAAATAGTTAGTCATTCTTTCATCCTAAAAAAATTGTGTATGCTACGTTTTATTAAATTATTACCGTTTGTATTTTTAATTACTGTTGCAGCTTCCTGTAAAAAAGATAGCACCAATACTACAACTCCTGCCAATGTAAATTTTGCAGCCACTTTAAGCGGCGCCAGTGAAACACCTGCCAATGCTTCCGCTGCCACTGGCTCTGCAACAGGAGTATATAATCCCACCACAAAAATATTAACTGTTACCATCGCCTACTCTGGTATCACGGTAACAATTGCTCATTTACATAAAGGTGCAGTAGGTGTAAGCGGAGCACCTGAATTTCCTTTAGCCGTTACAGCTTCTCCCATATCTTTCACCTCGTCTGCAATAAGCGCCACGGATGAAACTGACCTGCTGGAAAATAAATATTATGTGAACCTGCATTCTTCTGCATTTCCCGGTGGAGAGATAAGGGGACAATTGAATAAACAATAAATTGACCTGGCAGGTTGATTTATAAAAGTATTAATATCAAGAAGGCACAGAACAGAGCCAGTGCCTGAATAAATATAGCGTAATGAATGGTAGCAGCAAAACCTAGGTAGCTTTGTCAGCGGTGTTTTTGATAAGACTAATGCCTGATACAAAAAAGATAATACCCAGTACAGCATACAAAACAATGAGTTTGATATTATGTGTGCCTTGGGCAGCATTCATAAAATAATAGCCTGCCCCAATAAGACCTGCGATGCCCAACGAAGTAAGAATGAAACCCAGTATTCTTTTTTCCATGATTGTTTTTTAATAAGGTTGCAAATGAAATGCCCACTTTTTATTGGGTATTATTTTTCAATAGATGAATAGCCCGGCATAAAACCTTGAGACGGCTATTTCCCAGGTTGTGTACTATATTGCTCAAAATTTATTTTATTGATTCCTGCAGCCTGGTAAAAACAACGGATAACACGGCTGTGTTTTTATCTAACTTCGTGGGAAGCTTCCAATACATTTACTTTCTAAAAAAAATCATATGCCAACCTGGTTACTCTATGCTTTAGTATCTGCATTCTTTGCTGCACTTACAGCTATTTTTGCCAAGGCTGGATTAAAAGAAGTCAATTCAGATTTGGCAACTGCTATCCGTACCGGAATCATTTTATTTATTACATGGAGCATTGTTTTTTTTAAAGGCAATGCTGGTGGAATAAATAATTTGAGTAAAAACAATTGGCTGTTTCTTACGCTGTCTGCCATTGCCACAGGTTTGTCTTGGTTATTTTATTACAAGGCATTGCAATTGGGAAAAGTATCCGAAGTATCTGCCATTGACAAAGGCAGTATTGTATTTACCATTTTACTGTCTTTTCTTTTTTTAAAAGAACCCATGACGCCTAAATTATTAATTGGTGCAGGGCTGGTATTTGCCGGCATGCTGGTTATTGTGTGGAGGTAAAATAGCGGCATTTTAAAATAACAATTACCTTGAACAGAATGACGCCTGAAATAGTTCCCACACTTTTTGAGTATGTACTTTCTGATACTACCTCTACTGACAATTGTGTATTGAAGTCAGATGTTGAAAAATTATTTTCCTTTTTTAAACAGCATAAATTATTCCGATGGCAAGAGAGCCACAATGGTTGCGAAGCAAGGGCTGATGCCATTTGCGTATTGCTTAGTGAATGGAAGATCCCTCATTACAAAGCCTGGGTATTTGGTGGCGGCTATTTAAAAAAACATATCGGCGGATTGAAACAGCACTGGAACTATCATGTGGCACCGGTGCTGCAAGTCAAAGAGGGTAGCCACATTATTTTTTATATCCTGGACCCCTCCACTGCCGGCTCGCTGCAAACCATGAAAGCTTGGGCCACCAGTATTACCCAATATCCACATAGTTATCATTTCATCAGGCTGTCCCACTGGTATATCTTTCACGAAAAAAAGATCACTCCCCACAACTGGCATACAAGAAACCGTCAGAACAGAAAATGGATGATACAGGGTCTTGCAGGTATCAATGGAATATCTGCCGCCGGAAAGGCAAGGTTATGCTTTAATAAAGGCAGACTTAAAAATATTGCAACTGCATTTGAAAAATTGAAAATGCAATGTCCGTTGCAAAGCCTTTGAAGTTCTGCTTAAAACATTTTTTTATACCGCAATAATTGCCTCTTCTAAAGAAATGGCGGGGAGGAAAG
>JANLQY010000063.1:0-18509 GCA_031368105.1 Chitinophagaceae bacterium | reverse complement strand
AATCCTAAATATTTTAATTAACTCAAACAGCTTCTAATTATGCAATACGATGAATATTTTAATTAACTCAAACAGCTTCTAATTATAAACTTATAATTCCGTTCCGGGGCTCACTCCTCCGCTTTGGTTCCTGGCACACGAAACATTTTTATTTTCACTTGTGTGCCGAACCAAGGCGCAAGGTACTTGCTCACCCACACGACCATCTCAAAAGAGATATGGCTGACAATTAGAAGAACCAACGATTTTTATTTTATGGCTGATGCTGGTAGCAATGGCCATTTGCTATACTGGTTTTATGTTTACATCGGCTGCCTGCTTTTGTATATCCTTTGCACTGAACTGTAAGGTTTTCACCTTGTGCTTTATGCGGTGCTTGTGAACCACTGTAAATGTCTTGTGGTTTACAAATTTTGCAGGGCTGCAAGCCCAACTCTATTGCTTCACTAACAGTTATTTCCTGCGAAACGTTTTTTACCATTCTGCAGGTAGCAAGATGATATTTTTGACCTGAAGGTGTTTTGAATACCGTTTGTGCTTCTGCAAAAAATGAAATAGCAGTGAATAAAAATGATATAATCAGTTTTTTAAGCATACTGGAAAAGTAATCATTTTTAGAGAATACTTCTTTGCCCCTTTTGCCACTGTTGGTCTTCCGCTAAAAATCTTCACACCAATCTTCGCCGTCGTCTGATGTATTGAGCGTAGCCCAAATATCACCAACGACGGATAATAGCCGAGGCGTAAGCCAGCTTACTATTTCATTAACTAAATTCTCCAAAAAATTTTATGCAATAGAAAGATATTGTAAAGAATAAGACAATAAGGTTGGCACCAATTGGTTTTGGTTTCTACTAAGGTTTTTAAACATTTTGCAAGCCTTAGTAGAAAATTTAAAATTATAATAAACAACCTTATTATTTCATTTAAACAAGCAGCTTACTGATATTGTAAATTAGCAGAAAGAAATTTTAAGGTAGTTTACAAGCTTGCATCCTGTTGCAATTAAGTAAAGTTTATTGCAGACTTTTCTTTTCTTCTCCGCATCTTTGCTTCTTAGCGTGAAACCATGAAAGTCTCTTACAAAACATACAACCTCCCATTCCATCATCCCTTCACCATTTCCAAAGGCACCAAAACCCACCAGCCAACATTGGTAGTAGAGCTGGAACACTTTGGTATCAAAGGTTACGGAGAAGCACCGGCCATTGCTTACTACAATATCCCGGTAGAAAAAATGGTGGAAGACCTGGAAAGAAAAAAACTATTCGTAGAAAAATTCGCCTTCTCCGACCCGGAAAGATACTGGCATTACCTCCATCATTTATTTCCAGCCAATTCATTTTTGGTTTGTGCATTGGACATGGCCGGCTGGGATTTGTTTGGTAAAATAAAAAGAAAACAACTGCATGAAATATGGGGGCTTGATACCGGCAAAAGCCCCCTCACAGATTTCACTATCGGCATTGACAGTATTGAAAAAATGGTGGAAAAGATGAAAGAAAAACCTTGGCCCATCTACAAAATAAAAGTAGGTGTGGATGGAGATATTGAAATGGTAACTGCTTTACGCAAACATACCGATGCAGTGTTCAGAGTAGATGCCAATGCAGGCTGGACATTGGAACAGGCAGTAGAAAAAATCCCTCTCTTAAAAGAACTGGGAGTGGAATTCGTAGAACAGCCATTGGCAAAAGATAATTGGGAAGGAATGAAGATTTTGTATGAAAAATCTCCGCTGCCATTGATAGCAGATGAAAGCTGTGTGGCAGAAAGCGATGTAGAAAAATGCCATCAACATTTTCACGGCATCAATATCAAGCTCACCAAATGCAGCGGCATCACCCCTGCAAGAAGAATGATTACAAAAGCAAGGCAACTGGATATGAAAGTGATGATTGGCTGTATGAATGAAAGCAGTGTTGGCACAGCTGCCATTGCACAATTGGCACCGCTGCTGGATTATGTAGATATGGATGGGCCATTGTTATTGAGTAAGGATATTGCCAAAGGAGTCACTTTTGATAATGGAAAAATAATTTATACAGATAAGTCAGGACTTGGAATTGACATATTTCCCTTTTAGAAAATAGGAAACTTAAATTTTAGCTGACTCGTTGAATAACTCCCCTTTAGGGGATGGGGGAAATTTTTATTTGGTCATGTAAACAAACTCTATTTATTTTGTAGAGTAAATGAAACAAATCACTCACATACATCATCACCATAAATTACCAACAGGTAAGCTGTGCTGATATGTATGTACCAAACATATTTCAACAAAGGGCTTACCAAATGGTGAGCCCTTTTTCTTTACATAACCCCGTCAGCGGCTTTAGCCCTGACGGCAGTTGAAAATAAAATTATATTATGCTAAAAATTGCAATTCAAAAATCAGGAAGGCTATATGATGACTCAGTTAAATTATTAAAAGAGTGTGGCATCGATCTCAACAACGGTAACAAACAATTAAAAACTACCGCCAGTAATTTCCCAGTAGAAATTTATTTTTTACGGGACGATGATATTCCTCAATACATATTTGATGGTGTGGCTGACGTGGGTATTGTAGGAGAAAATGTACTGCTGGAAAAGCAGAAAGATATTAAGCTGATACAAAAGCTGGGCTTTAGCAAATGCCGCCTCAGCATTGCTGTTCCCAAGGCAGCTACTTACAATTCAATTGCTGATTTAAGCGGCTTAAAAATTGCCACCAGTTATTCTAATATCCTGCAGGATTTTTTAAATCGTAATAACAGCAATGCAGAAATACATGAAATCAGCGGCTCGGTAGAAATAGCGCCGGGCATAGGTTTGGCCGAAGCCATCTGTGATTTGGTCAGCAGCGGCAGCACTTTATTTACCAACGGACTGAAAGAAGTGGAAACCATTTTATTTTCAGAAGCGGTACTGGCGGCCAATAAAAATTTGTCTGCCGAAAAGCAAAGTATTCTTGATAAATTATTGTTCCGCATCAAAGCGGTTAAAGCGGCCAAGAACAATAAATACATTATGCTGAATGCGCCCAATCACCAGCTAAAAAATATTTTTTCTTTACTGCCGGGTATGAAAAGCCCCACGGTAGTTCCACTGGCGGAAGAAGGCTGGAGCAGTGTGCAGAGTGTGGTAAAAGAAAATGAATTTTGGGAAGTGATAGAAAAATTAAAACATTTTGAAGCGGAAGGAATTATTGTGTTGCCGATTGAGAAGATGATTGTGTAAGACATGAGCCTCCCCAAATCCTTCTGAAGGAGGGGCTTCAGAACTTACGAATTAGGGACAGTTTTTTATTTTGTGCTGTATAGATTTCAATATTGATAAATGAACACATGATAATATGGAAGATAAAATGTTTGACAAAGATTTGCAGCACCGCTCTTTTCCCTTTGGGGAAAGAGAAGGAGAATGGGGCTTATTTATAAATCCATCAAAAGAACAATGGCCTGGAATCGTTCAGCGGCCTGCATTTGACAGCAAGCCACTGGAAGCAACAGTGTCTGCAATTTTGCAAGATGTAAAATCAAATGGTGATGCTGCAGTAAAAAAATATGCCCTGCAGTTTGATAAAGTAGAACTGAGTGAATTAAAAGTTAGTGAAACAGAAATTGCAGAAGCAATACAATTAGTAGATGATGATTTAAAAGCAGCAATCGAAATAGCGAAGAACAACATCACTGAATTTCACCAATTACAAAAAGAAGAAATTAAAAAGATTGAAACATTAAATGGAGTAGTATGCTGGAGGAAATCTGTTGCTATACAAAAAGTAGGATTGTATATTCCTGGTGGTACGGCTCCATTGTTTTCAACTTTACTGATGTTGGGCATACCTGCTGTGCTGGCGGGCTGCAAAGAAATAATTGTATGTACACCCTCCGGTAAAAATGGTAAAGTAAATCCGGTTGTGCTGTATGTTGCTCAATTGATTGGTTTAAAAAATATTTATAAAATAGGAGGAGTACAGGCAATCGCTGCAATGGCTCATGGCACAGACTCTATTCCGCAAGTGTATAAAATTTTTGGTCCCGGCAATCAGTATGTAACCTGTGCCAAGCAACTAATAAACAAAGAGGGGATTGCCATTGATATGCCGGCAGGCCCAAGCGAAGTGGCAGTGTATGCAGATGAAACCTGCCAGCCATCCTTTGTGGCAGCAGATTTATTAAGCCAGGCAGAGCATGGCGCAGACAGCCAGGTATTGTTGGTTGCAGCATCGGTGTTGATAGTGGAGAATGTGAAGAAAGAAATTGAAAAACAATTAACTCAATTGTCAAGAAAAGCAACAGCAGAGAAGGCTTTAGAAAACAGCTGCTTTGTGGTGATGGAAAATGTAGATGCCGCTTTTGAATTGCTTAATGAATATGCTGCCGAACATTTGATCATCGCTTCTGATAATGCAGCAACATTAGCCGAAAAAGTTGTAAATGCAGGCAGTGTTTTTATGGGGCATTATTCTCCTGAAAGTGTGGGTGATTATGCATCTGGCACGAATCATACGCTGCCAACCAATGGTTATGCAAAAGCCTACAGTGGTGTTTCGCTGGATAGCTTTGTAAAGAAAATTACTTTTCAGCAACTTACAAAAGAAGGGATTCAAAACATTGGAAATACGGTGGAACAAATGGCTGCGGCAGAAGGATTGGATGCACATAAAAATGCAGTCACTATCCGTTTGAAAAATATTAAATAATCTGAAATGGAATTTGAACTAAATAAAATTATCAGGGATAATATTAAAAATCTCACACCTTATTCATCTGCCCGGCACGAATTTATGGGCAAGGCTTCTGTGTTTTTAGATGCAAATGAAAATGCATTCGGTTCACCGCTGGCTGAAAAGTTTAACCGCTATCCAGATCCATTACAGTGGCAATTAAAATTTCAACTGGCAAGAATAAAAGGTGTGCCTGCAGAAAATATTTTTATCGGCAATGGCAGTGATGAAGTGATTGACCTGGCTTACCGTATTTTTTGTAACCCGGCTAAAGACAATGTGATTATTTGCCCGCCTACTTATGGCATGTATGAAGTGAGTGCCAATATAAATGATGTAGCAATTAAAAAAGTAAATCTTACCCAATATTTTCAACTGGATGTGGAAAACATTTTAAATGCTGTTGATGAAAATACTAAACTGCTTTTCATTTGTTCTCCCAATAATCCTACCGGCAATAATATGAAGAGGGAAGATGTGGAATTGCTCTTAAATAATTTCCCAGGTATTGTGATTATTGATGAAGCTTATATCAATTACTCCAAACAAAAAACATTTATACAGGAGCTGACAAAGTATCCAAATTTAATTGTGATGCAGACACTTTCAAAAGCATGGGGTTTGGCTGCATTGAGGCTGGGCCTGTGTTACGCATCAATGGATATCATTGGCCTGTTCAATAAAGTAAAGCCGCCTTACAATATCAATGAAGCATCGCAGCAATTGGGTTTAGAAGCATTGCAGGATACTGAAACGGTAAACAACTGGATAAAAGAGGTGGTGGATCAGAAAGTAATTTTGATAAAAGAAATGCAAAAGCTCAGTTACTTCGAAAAAATTTATCCCAGCGATGCTAACTTTATACTGGTGAAAGCAACCAATGCCAATGCCTTGTACGATTACTTATCCGGCAACGAAGTGATCGTTCGTAACAGAAGTAAGGATGTACTTTGTGAAAACTGTTTGCGAATTACCATTGGAACACCTGAAGAAAATAAAATAGTGATCAACTTATTAAAAACATACCAGCCGTGAAAAAAATATTATTCATTGACAGAGATGGAGTATTGATAAAAGAAGCGCCACCAACTTACCAGTTAGATTCATTTTCAAAACTGGAATTTTACCCGGATATGTTTCTTTATTTGAGAAAGATTGCTGCAGAGTTGGAGTATGAATTTGTAATGGTAACCAACCAGGATGGATTGGGAACAGCTTCTTTTCCGGAGGATAGTTTTTGGCCGGTTCATAATTTTGTATTGCAAAGCCTGGCAAATGAATCCATTCATTTTTCTGAAGTCTGCATCGACAGAACTTTTGCAAAAGATAATGCGCCTACCAGAAAGCCAGGTACAGGGATGCTTACAAAGTACCTCAGCAACCCTGCTTACGATATTGCCAACTCCTTTTTAATTGGCGATAGAATAACAGATATGCAACTGGCTAAAAACCTTGGCTGCAAAGGTTTTTGGCTGAATAATGATGCATCACTTGGGGCAACTGAAATGAATAATACCATTGATGAGCTAAGAAAAAATGTGATTGTAAATGAATCTCCGAACTGGCAGGACATTTATAATTATTTAAAATTACCAGCAAGAAAAATTATTCATCAGCGCAATACCAATGAAACGAAAATTACGGTGGAAGTAAACTTAGATGGAACTGGTAAAGCGAATATATCCACTGGCTTAGCCTTCTTCGATCACATGCTGGATCAGCTGGCAAGGCATGGTAATATTGATCTGTCAATTGAATGTAAAGGCGACCTGCACATTGATGAACATCACAGTATTGAAGATACGGGCATTGCGTTGGGAGAAGCCATTGCAAAAGCATTGGGAGATAAAAGAGGTATTGAACGTTACGGTTTTTTATTGCCAATGGATGATTGCCTGGCGCAGGTGGCAATTGATTTTGGTGGAAGAAACTGGATCGTTTGGGAAGCGGAATTTAAAAGAGAAAAAATAGGAGAGATGCCAACAGAAATGTTTTTTCATTTCTTCAAATCATTCAGCGATGCGTCTAAATGCAATTTGAATATTAAGGCAGAAGGGGAGAATGAACACCATAAAATTGAATCTATTTTTAAAGCATTTGCAAAGGCAGTAAAGATGGCAGCAAAAAGAGATATTAATAACAATGCTCTTCCTTCAACGAAGGGAGTACTATAATGTTGATAGTTCATTGTTCATAGATTATAGTCGAAAATACTAACAGATTTCTTAATCGTTCAATGAACCATTACCTATTAACCATGAACCAATAATGATTGCAATAATAAAATACAATGCCGGCAATGTGCAGAGTGTGCAATACGCCTTGCAGCGGCTGGGTGCAGCGTCTGTTGTAACAGATGATGCAGCCGTAATAAAAAATGCAGAGAAAGTAATCTTTCCCGGTGTGGGCCATGCTGCACCTGCCATGCAATATTTAAAAGAGAAGCAATTGGATAAACTGATTGTTTCATTACAACAACCAGTATTGGGCATTTGCCTGGGACAACAATTGATGTGCAATCATTCTGAAGAAGGCGATACAGATTGTTTGGGAATATTTAATGAGCAAGTAAAATTTTTTGTTCCTGCTCTTCCCCTTTTTGGGGAGGTTGAGAGGGAGCCTAAAGTGCCGCATGTTGGATGGAATAGTATTTATGATTTTAAGTCAGTATTATTTGATGGCGTAAAGAAAAATGATTTTGTGTATTCGGTGCATAGTTATTACACTGCATTAGGAAATGAAACGGTTGCTACAACTGATTACATCATTCCTTTTAGTGCAGCATTGCAAAAAAATAATTTTTATGCAGTTCAATTTCATCCTGAAAAATCTGGTGTTGTTGGCGAAACAATTTTAAAAAACTTTATCAATTTATAATGACAATCATTCCTGCAATAGATATCATTAACGGAAAATGTGTACGCCTTACGAAAGGTGATTATGCACAACAAAAAATTTACAATGATAATCCTGTAGAAGTAGCGAAGCAATTTGAAGATGCAGGTATCACCAGGCTGCACATGGTGGACCTGGATGGGGCAAAAGCTGGTGCCATTGTGAATTTGAAAGTATTGGAAGCAGTTGCTGCCAATACAAAATTGATCATTGATTTTGGCGGCGGCATCAAAAAAATAAATGACATTGAAAATGTTTTTAATGCCGGGGCTGCCATTGCCACCATCGGCAGCCTTGCTGTAAAACATCCTGAAATACTGGAAGAATGGCTGATGGAATTTGGCGCTGATAAATTTTTAATTGGTGCCGATGTGCTGGAAGAAAAAATAAAGATCAGCGGCTGGCTGGAAGACGGCGGCATCAATATTTTTGATTTTATTGGAAAGATGATTGGGCTTGGTGTAATCAATATTTTTTGTACAGACATTTTAAAAGACGGTGCCATGCAGGGACCATCCATTTTATTGTACAAAAAAATTATTGCAGATTATCCGGAGATAAATTTGATTGCAAGCGGAGGAGTTACAAGCGTGAATGATTTGCAGGAATTAAAAACGATTGGTTGTAAAGCTGCCATTGTAGGTAAGGCTATTTATGAAGGCAACATAACGCTGGAAGAATTATCAATTTTCAATTAAAAAATTATCAATTAGAAAACCTAGCTAACAAAAAGAATCATACCATGCCTCGATATTAAAGATGGCCGCACAGAAAAAGGGATCAACTATGAAAGTATCCGAGATGCCGGCGACCCGGTAGAGTTAGCGATTCTGTATTCACAACAGGGTGCAGATGAATTGGTTTTTTTAGACATTACTGCCACAGTTGAAAAAAGAAAAACGCTGGTAGAACTGGTGAAAAGAATTGCTGCCAACATCAACATTCCATTCACAGTTGGCGGCGGTATCAGTACGGTGGAAGATGTAGCATTGCTGTTGCAGAATGGCGCAGACAAAGTTTCTGTAAACACTGCAGCATTCAAAAATCCGGTATTGATAAAGGAGTTGAGTAATCAATTTGGCAGCCAGTGTATTGTACTGGCAATTGACACAAAGAAAGAAGAAGATGGAGAGTGGTATGTGTATTTAAATGGCGGCCGTACCAAAACGGGTGTTAAAACAATTGACTGGGCAAAAGAAGCAGTGGCATTGGGAGCAGGTGAAATTTTACTGACTTCTATGAACAATGATGGTACAAAAAATGGTTTTGCATCAGACATAACAAAGTTGCTTTCAACCAGTTTGCCGATACCGGTAATTGCATCCGGCGGCGCAGGAACGATGGAGCATTTTAAAGAAGTATTCCTGGAAGCCAATGCTGATGCAGCTTTGGCGGCAAGTATTTTTCATTACAAAGAAATTGAGATCAGTGCTTTAAAAAAATATTTACAAACTTTTGTAAGCATCAGAATTTAATAATGTACATCATGGTTGGACTGGGTTTAATTGTTGCAGTTATGATTTTTTTCTGGTTGAAAAACAAGCAGGAAAACAGGGTCATTGACCGGCACAACCACATTTTTGAAAAGCAGGAAGAATCGATGAAAAAGTTAAAAGAAAAAAATAGTAAAAATTAATTATGGATAATTCTATAACTCCCCTTCGGGGGATGTGGGCAATTGATTTCTCAAAATATGCAGATGGTTTGGTGCCTGCAATCATACAGGATGCAGATACGGGAAAAGTTTTAATGCTTGGCTTTATGAATGAAGCGGCCCTTGCCAAAACACAAGCGTTACAAAAAGTTACTTTCTTCAGCAGGAGTAAAAACAGGCTGTGGACAAAAGGAGAGGAGAGTGGAAATTTTTTATTGCTGAAAGAAATTAAAACGGATTGTGATAATGATACGCTGCTGATAAAAGTAAATCCGGTTGGGCCTGTATGCCACACAGGAACTGATACCTGCTGGGGAGAAAAAAACAGCAATGAGAATTTTTTATTTCAATTAGAACAAATCATTGCGGATAGAAAAAATAATCCTTCAGATAAATCATACACCAGTTCTTTATTTGCCAAAGGCATCAATAAAATTGCTCAAAAAGTAGGAGAGGAAGCAGTGGAATTAGTGATTGAAGCAAAAGATGACAATGAGAAATTGTTTAAAGATGAAGCAGCAGATTTACTGTTTCATTATTTGATTTTGCTGCAGGCAAAAGACTTTTCATTGAATCAAATTGTTGAAGTATTAAAAAGCAGGCATTCAAAATAATCAGTCCTTCATCAATTTACTTTTCTGTACCTGGTATTCTTCCTGCGTAATGCCGCCCTGCTGGTAAAGATTAAATAATTTCTGCAGTTCATCAGCAATCATTTGTTGCGAAGGTGCAGCCGCAGCCGATGTTTTAGCGATGGCTTCTGCTAATTGTACAGCCTGCCTGTTTATCTGTGTTTTCTTGTATTCTTCCTGTGCATGGGTAATGGTATCTTTCAACAGTTTGGGATGATGAATAAGTTCATAAGTGGTTTCACCGAACTCTGCCGCCGTTTGGATATCTACATTGCCATAGCCTAAAATTCTTCCAATAATACTTTGATCATACTCTACATTATTGATTTTATCCAACGGGCTTTCTTTGGAGTAGCGGCCGAAGAAACCACTTTCATCCACCACTCTTAAATTGGTTACACACCACAAATTATTTTTCCAGTTCAGGTATTCATACATCGGATACAAAGCTGTTACCAATGTAATAATAAAGCCCGTTGTATTTGCAAGCCATATCAGTAATATGGCAGCTGCCAGCCAAACAAAAAATGGCAACAACAATCTTATCCAGTGCTGCCGTATGATCAATAAAATAGTTTCGTCTTTCTTTAACGTTGTCCGCATTGGGGCATTTGGTTTAGTAGGAGGATGGTTCCGTTGTTAAATTGTTGTACTGTTATTTGTCCAATTGTTCCTTCATTTTCAAATCATCAAATCATCAAATCATCAAATCACTCAATCACCAAATCGCCACTCTTTTACTTTCCACCCGGTACATTTTATCTCCTTTCTTTACGCCAAATGCTTCATAAAACTCAGGCACATTTACTAACGGGCCGTTCACCCTTTCTTTGGCAGGAGCATGTACATCTGTCATTACCTGCGTAGCCAACCGTTCTTTTTTTTCCTGGCTCAGCCAGCTGTATGCATAGCCCAGGAAGTAACGCTGCAAAGGCTTTAAGCCGCCAATTGATTTCCCTTCTTTGTATTGAGTGGTTTTCTTAAAAGCGTCTAGGCCTATGAGCAAGCCGCCAAGGTCGGCAATGTTTTCTCCCTGTGTGGCATCCCCATTTATGTGCAGTGTATCTACGGGTATAAATTCATTAAACTGTTCTATAATTTTTTTTGCCCGGTTGTTAAATTCTTCCCCATCTTCTTTAGTCCACCAGTCACTAAGGTTACCAGCTGCATCATATTGCCTGCCCTGGTCATCAAAGCCATGGGTGATTTCGTGGCCAATGGTGGAAGCGGCTGCATAACCATACACAAACGCATCATCCAGGGCTTCATCCTTCATGCCCGGCACAGCAAAAATGCCAGCAGGTAAAACAATTTCATTGTTGCTTGAATTATAATATGCGTTGTAAGTCTGTGGTGTCATTTCCCATTTATCCCTGTCAACTGGTTTACCTAATTTTTTTATGTTGTCATAGTGTTTAAAAATATTTGCACTGATCATATTTTTAAGATAAGAGTCAGGGGTGATTTCTAAAGAACTGAAGTTTTTCCACTTATCCGGGTAGCCAACTTTTTTTGTTACTTTACTCAGCTTATCCAATGCTTTCGTTTTAGTAGCGTTACTCATCCAGGATAATTTTTTTATTCGTTCTGAATACGCAGTTCTGATTGCTTCCACTAAATTGCTATACCGTTCTTTAGCTTTTGCATTAAAATATTCTTTGGCAAATAATTGCCCGAGTAATTCTCCCATCGATGCTTCTTCTGCATCCAGCACCCTTTTCCATCTTGGCCTGGGTTCTTTGGCGCCGGTAAGCAGTTTGCGAAAATTGAATGCATTCAGGTAAGTGGCCTTATCCAGAAAGCTGGCGTAAGACTGTACCAAATGAAATTTTAAATAATTTTTCCAGATAGATAAGTCTGTATTTTTTATTTCATTTCCCAAAGCAGTATAAAATTCAGGCTGCCCCACTACAATGGAATCCAGCACATTTTCAAGGCCAATTTTTTTTGCATAATCGTTCCAGTAAAAAGTATTGCATACATCAGCAAGCTCATTAATAGTCATCTTATTATAGTTGGTATAAGGATCTCTCAGGTCTTCTAATTTCCTGCTGGCGGTGGCCAATCTTTTCTCCAGTTCATACACATCAGTCATACACTTGTCTGCAAAAGCTTTACTCATGCCCAGTTGTGTAAAAGTGAGTGTAATATATTTTTTATAAGCCTCTCTTATTTTTACAGTGCGGTCATCTGTTTTAAAATAATATTCCCTGTTTGGTAGGCCAAGCCCTCCCTGGCTCAACCTGTAAATGATGAGTGCACTATTCTTATCATCCTGTGTTGCCTCATCAGTAAAAAAGCAATTGATGCCATCAATATGAAATGCCGCTGCAATGCCTGTTAACTCTGATGAAGACTGGAGGTTGTCAATTTTTTTGAGGTGATTTTTCAGCACCGATAAACCTGCTTTGTTAATGGCATTGGTATCCATCGCCGCTTTCCAGAAATCGCCAATTTTTTGAACAGTAGAACCAAAAGGGGCTTTTGTGCCGGCTGCGTTTTCATTAATGGATAATGTGCGGCTGTAAATTTCTGCCTGCACCATTTTGCCAATGCCCCAATTGCTTTCACTGGCAGGGATGGATGTACGCTTTATCCAGCCACCATTGGCGTACTGGAAAAAATTTGCAGAAGGGGCAATTGTTTTATCTATGTTGGCAGCTAAGAAATCAGTTTTGTTTTGTGCCTGTGTGTTGAAAGAAAAAAATAGCAATACAGGAAATACAGCTTTTATCATTGCAATAATATTTATCAATTAAAATAAAAAAATACCCAATTAAGATTGGTTCAGAAGGATAAAAACGATTTACAGGTAAAAATAAAATTAAGGCTTATTCTGATAGATAAATGTAATTGCTGTAAAAATTATTACAGGTTTTGATAAAATGATTTAATTGGGTAACTGGAATAAATCCTGCTATTTAGTTTTTGAAAAGATTATTTTATTACCGCCAATGCAGCTACTATTTTTTTGTAAACTTCTTCTTCTGTTAAAGGCTGTGGGATAAATGCAGTGCCAATTACTTTTTCATACAGTTCAATATAACGGTTGCTGATAGTGCTGATCCACTCATCACTCATCGCCGGCACTACCTGGCCTTCTTTGCCCATAAAATTATTTGCAATCAGCCATTCCCTTACAAATTCTTTACTCAGTTGTTTTTGTCTTTCACCTTTTACCTGGCGCTCCTGGTACCCGTCTGCATAAAAATACCTGGATGAATCCGGGGTGTGTATCTCGTCCATTAAATAAATAACGTCTCCAATTTTTCCAAATTCATATTTAGTATCCACCAAAATTAAGCCCTGCTTTGCAGCAAGTTCCTTACCTCTTTCGAATAATGCGAAAGTGTATTTTTCAATCACTGCATAGTCTTCAGCGCTTACAATATGTTGTTTAATAATTTCTTCTTTACTGATGTCTTCATCATGCCCGGCATTTGCTTTGGTACTGGGTGTTATGATGGGTGTGGGAAAGAAATCATTTTCTTTCAGCCCATCCGGCATCGTTACTCCACACAATATTTTTTTACCGCCTTCATAAGTACGCCAGGCATGGCCGGTAAGGTTGCCCCTGATTACCATCTCTACTTTAAAAGGGATACATCTTTTTCCAATACTGCTGTTGGGAGTGGGGGTACTCGTCAGCCAGTTGGGGCAAATATCTTTTGTGGCCTCCAGCATGTATGCAGCAATTTGATTTAATACTTGTCCTTTGTAGGGTATGGTACGGGGCAGTATCACATCAAAGGCAGAAATGCGGTCGCTGGCAATCATCACCAACAACGAATCTCCAATGCTGTAAACGTCTCTTACTTTACCACTGTAAAAATTTGTTTGTTGTGGAAATTGAAGTGCTTTCATGCCACTAAATTAGGGGCATCAGCTTTATCAACCCAAATCAGCAGCGATAAGATTTCAACAGGCGGTTACAAATAAATTTTCTTTAAGAAATAACATTCCTTATTTTGCCCCATATTTAACCATTAAATATTGCTATATGAGAAAAACCAAAAGCTACCTGATAGCTTTGTTGCTGGCCAATATTATTACGATTGCAGCAACAGCACAAACTACCACTGTATCTGGTAAAGTAGAGAACAGTGCCACCAAAGAGAGAGTAGCTGCTGTGTCTGTCACTGTAAAAGGAACCGGCACTGGTACCTTTACCGATGATAACGGTAACTTTAAAATTACCGTGTCAAAATTACCAGCCACTTTATTGATCAGTTCTATCGGGTACGAACTGCAGGAAGTAACTGTAAACAGCGCTGATGAAAAACCAACTGTATCTTTTAAACCCAGCAATGTACTTGGGCAGGAAGTGGTGATCTCCGCTACCAAAACCTCACAAAAAATATTAGAGTCGCCTGTGTCTATTGAAAGGCTCAGCAGTGCTGCGATACGCAATTCGCCTGCTGCTACTTACTATGATGTGATTGCTAATTTAAAAGGTGTGGACATTGTGTCTTCTTCACTAACCTTTAAAACCCCCACCACCCGTGGGTTTGGAGGCAGTGGCAATACCAGGGTGAACCAGATTGTGGATGGAATGGACAACCAGGCACCCGGGCTTAACTTTTCTGTAGGAAGTTTTATCGGGTTGAGCGAATTGGATGTTGATAATGTGGAATTGCTGCCAGGTGCTTCATCAGCTTTGTATGGCCCGGGTGGTATGAATGGAACTATTTTGATTAACAGTAAAAATCCATTTAAATATCAGGGTGTTTCGGTACAGGTAAAAGAAGGAGTGATGAATACCGGTCACCGTTTTAGGGATGCTTCTAATTATGTAAATGGTGCCATCCGTATTGCGAAAAAAGTAAGTGATAAATTTGCTTTTAAAATAGGTGCAGAAATTATCACCGCTAAAGACTGGCTGGGATATGACAAAAGAAATTATGCCCGTACAGGTACTAATGGTGTTGTGATAAATGGCGACCGGGCAACGGATCCAAATTATGATGGTGTAAATGTTTATGGTGATGAAACCACGGCAGACATCAGGGCAAATGTGCTGGATAAAATTGGGGCATCTGCTGCTCCTTTTCTTAAAAATTTTATTGATACTTTAAATGGCGGCAGACCAATCAATGTAAGCCGTACCGGATACAATGAAAACCAGGTGGTTAATAATACTACACTAAACCTTAAATTATCTGGTGCTTTGCACTACAAGGTTTCAGCCGGAACAGAAGCCATTCTTTCTGGTTACTGGGGTACTGGTAACACAGTATATACCGGTAGTGACCGCTACAGTTTGAGAAACTTAAAAATGGGTCAGTATAAACTGGAGTTTAATAATAAAAATTGGTTGCTTAGGGCTTATACCACACAGGAAAATGCAGGTGAAAGTTACAATGCCACTGTTAACACCCGTTTGCTGAACGAAGCAATTAAGCCAAGCGGCGGTGCTACCGGATGGTTTTCTACTTATGCACAAACTTATTTAGGCGGCCGCCTAAATGGGTTGACTGATTTTGATGCTCAAACACTTGCCCGTAAAACTTCTGATGTGGGTAGGTATGAGGCCGGTTCTGTGAGGTTTAATAAAGCATTTGATTCTCTTCGTGCTATTCCTATTGGTAAGGGCGGTGGTTTGTTTGTGGACAGAACCAATTTATACCAGGTGGAAGGCCAGTATAATTTAAGCGACTACACCGGTAAGTTTGCCGATGTGTTGGTAGGTGCTAATTACAAAAGATATGTGCTGAACAGCGAAGGAACTTTGTTTGCAGATTCAGCAGGTAAAATTGGTATTAACGAATATGGTGCTTATGTGCAGGCTACAAAAAAATTACTGAATGATGTATTGAAACTTACAGTGAGTGGCCGCTATGATAAGAATCAAAATTTTAAAGGCCGCTTCACACCGAGGGTTACTGCTTTGGTTAAAGTGGCAGAAAATAATAACATCCGCCTGAGTTATCAGACAGCTTACCGTTTTCCCAGTACACAGCAGCAATGGATAAGGCTGGATGTGGGAGGCAATGTAAAACTGATTGGCGGCAATAATTTCTTTGATGGTTATTATGGATTCAGTTCTAAACCTACCTACTACCTCGAGGATGTAACTGCTTATAAAAAAGCAGATTTCAAGCCAGAGTCAGTTAGTTCTTTTGAATTAGGATACAAAGGGCTTTTGGCACAGGGCAAGTTGCTGATTGATGTATATGGTTATTATGGACAATACAAGGATTTCATTACCCGCCGGCTGATCATTGTGCCTTACAGCGGCAGCCAGCAGCAATTGGCCACCGACCTTGCCAGCGGCAAGCCGGCAGGGGATTTGGGAAACATTTATTCTATCCCTGTTAATACCACTTCCAAAGTAAAAACATTTGGTTATGGCCTCAGCATTGATTATAAACTGCCTTACAATTTCCAGGTGGGAGCCAACTTATCATCGGATGAACTGAAGGATGTGCCAGCAGGTTTTAAAACCTATTTCAGTACACCAAAATACAGGGCCAATGTTAGTTTTGCCAACACCGGGTTTGCCTATAAAAAGCGTTTAGGATTTAATGTAACTTACCGCTGGCAGGATGCTTTCTACTATGAAAGTGATTTTGTAAATGGAGATGTAAATGCTATCCACACATTGGATGCACAGGTTAGCTACAAAATACCTGCTGCTAAATCTGTTATAAAAATCGGTGCCAACAATTTGCTGAATGAATACTATACCAATGGGGTAGGTAATGCCGTTATCGGTGGTTTGTACTATGTAAGCATTGGTTATAATGTATTCTAAAATTTATCATCTACTTAAATTATAATGGTATGAAACTCTTTAATAAAATAAAAAATATCAGCTTATTGTTAGCAGCAGGTGCTGTTTTTTTAATAGCTTGTAATAAGCTGCAACTTGACCCTGTTGCCAATACACAGGCGGAGCAGGGTACCACACCTACATTGGCCACTTTGCTGGACGATCCTAATTTCAGTATTTTAAAAGCTGCTGTAAAAAAAGCAGGATTGTTACCAACATTATCGGTGCCAACATTGCGTTTTACGGTGTTTGCGCCAGATGATGCAGCCTTTACTGCTTCCGGTATTTCAGCAGGGGCTGTTGCTTTTTTAGATACGGCAACGATAACTGGTCTTGTAAAATACCATGTAGTGCCGCAGGTAATTGCAGCATCTTCCATCCCGTCTTCCTTTCCTAATTTTCAATACCCAACTATATTAAATCCTTTTCCGGCAGCAAGCCCTTTATTAAGATTAACTACTTTTCCAAGTGTAAGGGCAGGTGTAGGGGCATGGGTAAATAATATCCCCATCATAGCAACGGATATACAGGCAGTAAATGGGGTGCTTCATAAAGTGGCCAGGGTGGTGGCACCGCCAAGCCAGGATTTGTGGACCAAAATAAATACAGAACCTGATCTGACTTATTTAAAAGCGGCAATTAACAGGGCTGATAGTGGTGTGGATGTTGGTAAACGGCTTCAGGATGCTTTGCAAATAAGGCCAGATAATTTTGCTGCATTTGGCGCTAACCTTACCCTGCTTGCACCAACTGATGATGCTATGAAAGCATTCCTGATAGGTGCTATTACACAGGCATTGGTAGCCCAGGGTTTGCCGCCTGCCATGGCTCAGGGACAAGCTACTTTTCTGGTTACAACTTATGGCACACTAATATTGACCAATCCTTATGCACTAAGCCCTGTGCTTGGGGCAGCTATTACCCCCCGGCTGGCTCAGGGAATTGTTGTTTATCATATTTTAAGTTCGCAATCCGGTACGTTTGCACTTCCGGGCATAAGGGCATTTTCTGTAAACCTGCCTGCCACTGCTACAGCTGTAAAAACATTGTTGAATTCCGTTGTGGCTGCACATCCGGGTATTACAGTTCAGGCAACATTTGTGAGTCTTGCGCCAGGTGTTTCTGTTGTTGCCGCAGCTACGGCCAAAGGTGCTGCTAATGCAACAGCATCAAATTTAACAGCGCTTGATGTACATTGTGTAAACGGCGTTATGCATAAAATTGACCAGGTATTAAGACCACAATAACTACAATTTTACTATACAAAAAGGGCTGCCAGATTTTGGCAGCCTTTTTTAGTTTTATTGAAGATTTGAAATTGTGTTTTTGATTTGCATGTGAATGATGGTTGTTTGCAAAGCAGTTACTGTTGTTTTTAAACTAAATATTGTTATTTACAAACTTATGATTACATTTGGAAAAGGTGTAAAATATAAAATCCTGTTTACACAATCTACTTTACACTCTCAGACCCTATAAATGAGACTCTAAAACTGTTTACACAATCTGCTTTATACTACCAAAGATTAGGTCTCTAACCCCAAAGATGCGGTCTCCAATCCCAAAGATTAGGTCTGCAACCCCGAAGATTAAGTCTGCAATCCCAAAGATTAGGGCTCTAACCCCAGAGATGAGGGCTCTAAACCCACAGATTAGTGCTGCAATCCCAAAGATTAGTGCTGTAATCCCAAAGATTAGTGCTGTAATCCCAAAGATTAGTGCTGCAATCCCAAAGATTAGGGCTCTAAACCCAAAGATTAGGGCTGCAACCCCAAAGATGTGGTCTACAACATCAAATATGCGGTTAACAGCCACACTCATGCAGTAATGAACCCAAAAACC
>JANLQY010000009.1:0-23131 GCA_031368105.1 Chitinophagaceae bacterium | reverse complement strand
AGCTGTTTGAGTTAATTAAAATATTTATCCTATTGCATAATTAAAGTTGAAAAAAGGTATGCCGTACAAGGGAGTGACACAACGATGACGCCACAAAGAACTAAAGCTGGTATCAAAAATAATTAACTCAAACAGCTTCTTTTAAACAAAAAAATAAAACAAAATGAATCCAAACAAAGCATTATGGGAAAAGGGTGATTTTACCCGAATTGCAGCCACTATGAGGGAAAGTGGTGCAGCATTTGTTTCAACACTGGGCATCACAAAAGGCATGAACATTCTTGACCTTGGTTGTGGTGATGGCACTACAGCAATACCTGCAGCAAAACTGGGAGCCAATGTTACCGGTGTTGATATTGCCAGCAATCTTGTTGAAGCAGGAAACATCAGGGCCAAAAAAGAAGGGCTTGCCAATTGTACTTTTAAAGAAGGCGATGCAACTGATTTGAATGAACTGAAGGATCAAAGTTTTGATCTTGTAGTAACCATCTTTGGTGCCATGTTTGCACCCAGGCCATTTGATGTAGCCAAAGAAATGGTACGGGTAACCAAGCCGGGTGGACGTATAGTGATGGGCAACTGGATACCTGGCGACCCAACACTGGTGGCGCAAATATTAAAGACCAGTGCTGCCTACACACCGCCACCACCAGAAGGTTTCATCAGCCCGATGTTGTGGGGTGTAGAGGAGCATGTTATAGAACGTTTTGTAAATGCCGGCATAGCAAAAGAAAATATTTCATTTGTAAGGGATACGTTTACATTTAATACAGCTTATTCTACTTCAGAACTCGTCAGCAATTTTAAAAACTATTACGGCCCCACTATGAATGCTTTTGAAGCAGCAGAAAAAAATGGAAAGGCTTTGGAACTGCAGCATGAATTGGAAACGTTGTTTAGCAGCCAAAATAAAAGTACTGCAGCAAATACCACTTCTATTGAAGCTACTTTTTTAAGGGTAACAGTTATGTGTTGAGTTTATCCCTATTCCCTGCTATTGGCGCAAATACCTTCCCTATTCTTCCAGGCATATAAAAGTTCCCCACTCTGGCGCAGGTCTCCCAACCTGCTGCCAGAGTGGCTGATCTGCCAAATTATTTACACCAACTATTGCAATACAGCTGGGTCTTTGTTGGTATGTCATTAAAAGTATCCAGCTATCCCAAGGCAGTTATTGGTCTTGTTGACCAACAACTGAAACGTACCCCATTTTATTTTTTAAATATCCATCTGGCCCAGGTCTCCTTCCGCTCCGTATATCCCTTTAAATTATAAATTTCCCAGGCAAGTCTCTGCCATAGCCATGTGTGCAAGCCAGCAGGACTCGCCGCTACTCATCATCGGCAAACCCGTAAACACAAATTAATATTTACCCTATCCCCGTTTTCAGGAATGCCATCCCAATCAATATTTACTATATCCCCGTTTTCAGGAATGCCATCCCGATCAATATTTACCCTATCCCCGTTTTCAGGAATGCCGTTGTTGGTACTAAGCGTAGTCGAAGTATGTTGACCAACAACCGAAGCGTACCCTATTTTACTTTTTTAAATACCGAGTGCAGTTGATAATATTGGTCAATAAGAACAACACCGGCGGAGACTGTAGGCAAAAACAAAACTTTATCCATAGTCAGCGTTTTGGATGCCTGTCTATCCTTAGTCTTAAATAAAATAGTTTATTAGTGGCATAATTTTTTTAACTTGTACTAACAATAATAAAAAACTGCTCACTATGCTTTACAACGATGAACAAGCCCGCCAGTCGGAAGAACGCTTTCAGCAGCATTTACATGCAGCAAGGACAGTTAACAAAAAAGAATTAGAAATTATTGTCAGAAATATAAAAGACATTGAGGATATAATTCAAAAATTGAATGCTATACCTGAAAAGACTCCCGGGGATATTGAAATTGTCAACAGTCTTTTGCTCAGTCTGAAGCCACTATTGCAAAAAATGCAGGATTTAAATAATGTGCTGGCAGAAAGCTGTTTAAGACAAGCCAATGCTTATTATGAAAATGTAAAGCAATTGGCAAAAGAGGGAAATGAAGATGCCAAAAAAGTGTATGAAGAACTCAGTGTATTCTATAAGGAAATGCTGAAAACAGGTCTTGATAATAGCCTCCAGTAACAGACCATTTGGCACAGGTTTCCCTACTTGCTGCCATTCGTCGCTGATCTGCCAAATTATTTACATTAACTATTGCAATACAGCTGGGGCTTTGTTGGTATGTCATTAAAACTATCCAACTATCCCGAATGCCGTTATTGGCTTTGTTGACCAACAACCGAAGCTTACAGCATTTTACTTTTTTAAATACCGGGTGCAGTTGATGATGTTGGTCAATAATAACAATATCGGTGCACAGCCTGTATTTGTTTAGACTTCTAAAAAGCAGTAGGATTTTTTTTGCTTTAATCTCATTAAACTATCTTTATTAAAACAACGTAAATGATATTTCCAAAGGCACTGTTGAATAATGATTTTTTATAGAATTAAATTTAATAAACATGAAAAGAAACATACTTTTATTATTAGTCATTCTGGTTGGGGTGATACATGTTAATGCACAGGTAGGTATCGGTACCAGCAATCCTCTTCCTTCTGCTGCACTGGATATTACTTCTGATTCACTTGGCTTTTTACCACCCCGTATGGATTCACTTCAGCGGAATGCAATCGTGTTACCTGCGGTAGGCTTAACCATTTATAATACCAGTATTAATAGCTTTGAGTACTACAATGGTACCAAATGGTTTACTACGCTTCATTATGTTGGAGAGGTATACGGAGGAGGTATAGTTTATTATGTTTATGACGGAGGGCAGCATGGCTTAATTGCTGCAAAGGCAGATCTGAGTACTGGCATCAGGTGGTATGGCGGTACTGCAACCAATACCTGTGCAAGGGCTGATGGAATAGGGGGAGGCCTTAAAAATACTGCCATAATAATTGCAAACCAGGGTCCGGTAGATGGAAATACTTTTGCCGCCAGGCTTTGCAATGAATATACTGTCACGTCCGGTAGTGTTACTTATGCAGACTGGTATTTACCTTCAAAAATGGAATTGAATATACTTTTTTTACAAAAAAATGTTGTCGGAGGCTTTGCAAATGCCGTGTACTGGAGTTCCACAGAAGTAAGTGATACCAATGCCTGGCTGCAAAATTTTTCCGCCCCGGGTCAGGGCAGTCATAATAAAAGCGAAACAAGGTATTTAAGAGCCATCAGAGCATTTTAAATTTTAACCGTTGTTGGTCTTATTAACCAATAACCGAAGTATCACACCACAGCCTGCTTGTGAAAATTTTCATTACTGTATCAATGCCGGTCAATAAGACCAACATCGGAGCAAAAAGAACACATGCAGTGTTTATGCAAAAGTTAGAATATATGCATTACAATCCTGGACAGGCAAGCTTGTGTATTAACCCGGAAAACTACTATTCTTCTTCAGCAAAGTTTTATTATGATGGAACGGATAATTTTAAAATGCTAACACACTTTTCAGTTAATTAGCAACAAACCCAGCTATCCGTAGTGTTCAATAAAAAATAATAGTTGCTGGCATTATTGCCGAAATAAAAAAAGACGAAACGCTGTCCAGGGTTTACCAACTCAAGGCTTGTTCATTATAGCTGCATTTGTATTCAGCATTTGCCAATGTTGAAAAAATAGTAATAACCTTTTTGTTTCTATCAATACTATTTTTTATTTTAATAATCATTTTTTACTTAAAAGAAATTTTTTCCTGATGAAACAAATTACTCTTTCTTTCACAGCTGAAGAATACAGGGAACTGGCAAAGCTGGTATCCTTAGGTTCAAATACTATATGTAGCGCCGATGACTACCCAGGCACTGAACTTGTAAAGGGGCTGCTTCTTAAAATTTGTATACATGGTTATGTACAGGTGCCGGAATGCGGCGCTTTCCAGGTTGGTGGCGGCGGTATGGGTAAATTTAAAGAGCCGGAGTTTTTATTAAGCGATGAACTAAGTAATGAATGTGATGAACTTGAAGAGACTTTAAGAAAAAGCAATTCCTGGACTTTCTTTCCTGTACAATGGCAGACCGTGATTTTTATGAAAAATATGGAAAAATGGAAGCGGATGACATTATAAAGAACCCGGATTTTGTTGCTTTCATAATAGGTAAACAAAGTGAATACCGCCAGGAGTTTATATTCAATAGTGCAGATAATTTGCGCCTTGTAAAATAAAAACTTATGCCTGTTGCATCAATGCCGGATAAAGATAAAAAGTTGAAATGCTCCCGAAGTACCGGGGCAACAGGTAAAGCAATCGTTAACAACCAAAATTCCAAAAAGAATTATTATAAATTGTGGTGAATCACCAACAGGTTAATACCATGTCAGACATTAATGAAGCCATACAGGAGCCTTTAGAAAAAGCAGGCGAAAACAAAATCAATTCAAGGGTGGCACTGTTTGTAGCCATCACTGCCACTTTTATGGCGCTGTGCAATGTTAAAGATGGCAATATTGTGCAGGCAATGTCGCAGGCACAGGCGCATTCAATTGATGCATGGAGTTACTTTCAGGCCAAGAGTACAAAAGAATCTATCGCACAAAACTCATTACAGATTTTAAAACTGCAAACTGCACCGGGCAGCGATAGTGTTATAAAAAAATATGAAAATGAAATTGCCCGTTACGAAACAGAAAAAGCAGTTATCAAAAAACAGGCAGAAGGTTTTCAAAAAGAATACGATGACATCAATCTTTTTGATGATCAGTTTGACATGACAGATGCCTTGCTTACAATTTCAATTGCCATGCTGGGTATTGCCTCACTCACCCAAAAAAAATGGTTGCTATATTTTGCGGCAGCGGTAAGCGCCACAGGTATTTGCCTGGGGCTGGCTGCATTTTTTAAAATCAGTTTGCATTCAGATTTTGTTTCAAAAATTTTGGGGTAAATGATTGTTGTTCTCATAAGGCTATCCATGGGCTTCAATAAAAACTGATACCGCTTGCACACTTACGGGTAACCTTTATCAGCATCAGTGCCAACGAGACCTGATCAAAAGTGAATCCCTCCAACTTGGAGGGGATTCGCTTTTTTATGAATGCCGGTGATATTCGCCGGAAGCCCAAAGGCAGGCTCAGTCTTCCTTAAAATAGCTTAGATCTGCTGATATTGAATATCATTGGGATAGAAAATATCTTAAAATTGTGCAGATAAAGGCATTTAATAAAAATTCTTTAAAATTCTTTTCTAAAAATCTTTGCTATTTCATTTGTACCCGTTACCTTTGCACTCCAAATTAAAAAACGAAAGTTTAAAGTTCTTTAAATATGTCACAACGAATCAGAATAAAATTACAGTCTTACGACCACAACCTGGTTGACAAATCAGCTGAAAAAATTGTAAAAACTGTACGTAGCACAGGTGCTGTAGTCACTGGACCAATTCCATTGCCTACACATAAGAAGATTTTCACCGTACTACGGGCTCCTCACGTAAATAAAAAAGCAAGAGAGCAGTTCCAATTGTGTACACATAAGCGTTTGTTAGACATTTACACCAGCAGCAGCCGTACGGTTGACGCTCTAAGTAAGCTTGACTTACCAAGTGGTGTAGATGTTGAGATTAAGGCCTAATGAACCGTCCCGTCTTTAACGGGAAAGGCAAAAGGTTAGTTCTTAAATAAAATATTGAACATCCATCTCCTCATCAGATTGAGTTTATCAAACTTGAAGGAGCGCTGGATATAAAAAGGATACAATGAAAAGTATTATTGGAAAAAAGATTGGCATGACCAGTATTTTTGATGCAACGGGAAAGCAAACTGCTGTTACCATCATCGAAGCAGGTCCATGCATAGTCACACAAAAGAAAACTGTTGAAACAGACGGTTACAATGCACTCCAGATTGCATTTGGTGATAAAAAAGAAAAGCACTCCAACAAAGCTGAGATCAGCCACTTTGCCAAAGCACAAACCTCTCCCAAAAAAGTAGTTAAAGAAATCCGCGATAGCGAATCAGATAAAAACGTTGGTGAAACCATTACAGTAGATATTTTCACAGAAGGTGATAAAGTTGAAGTAGTAGGAACCACCAAAGGTAAAGGCTTCCAGGGTGTTGTAAAACGTCATGGTTTTCATGGTGTGGGCGGACAGTCTCATGGCCAGCATGATCGTTCAAGGGCTCCGGGTTCTATTGGTAACTCATCCGATGCTTCCAGGGTTTTTAAAGGAATGAGAATGGGTGGCCGTATGGGTCAGGACAGGGTGAATATGAAAGGATTGAAAGTAGTGAAAATTTTCCCTGAAAAGAATTACATTTTAATCAGTGGTTCTGTTCCGGGCCACAATGGTTCAATCGTTTTAATACAAAAGTAAGTATCACCTTTTTTGTGTTACTGACACAGAAAATAATTTGAATAATCATGCAAGTAGATATTTTAAATATACAAGGCGCAAAAACCGGCAGGACAATTGAATTGCCCGAAGAGATTTTTGGTGCAGAACCAAATAACCATGTTGTTTACTTAGCGGTAAAACAATATTTGGCAGCTCAGCGCCAGGGAACACATAAAGTAAAAACAAGGGCTGAAGTTCACGGTTCATCTAAGAAATTGCACAAGCAAAAAGGAACTGGTGGAGCCCGTAAAGGTAATTTACGCAGTCCTATTTATAAAGGTGGTGGTACCATCTTTGGTCCAAAACCTCACAGCTACGATTTTAAATTAAACCGTAAAGTGAAAGATCTTGCTAAAATCAGTGCTCTGAGTTTTAAAGCAAAAGAAAATGCAATTGTAGTGGTGGAAGATGTGAACATGGATGCTCCAAAGACAAAGCAATTTGTTGGAATTTTAAAGAGCCTGCAGGTTGATAAAAAGAAAACACTTTTTGTATTGCCTGAGTACAATGACAATGTGTACATGAGCTTAAGAAATATCCCTGGCGTTCAGGGAACTTTATTAAGTGATGTAAATACTTATGATATTGTAAATGCAAATGTGTTAGTGTTTACTGAAAGCGTAGCAAAGATTTTTAGTGAAGAAGAAAAAGCAGAGGCTTAAATTAATTAGCAAATTATCAAATTAGAATTATGAAACTGTCTGACGTATTAATAAAACCAATTCTTTCAGAAAAGGTAAATAAGCAAACTGAAAAGTCAAACCGTTACGCATTTGTAGTGGGCAGAAAAGCTAATAAGCTGGAAATTAAAAAAGCTGTTGAACAGTTTTATGGTGTTCAGGTGAAAGAAGTTAATACTGCTGTAATGCCTGGTAAAGCTAAGTCACGCAATACTAAAGCTGGTGTTGTAAGCGGACGCAAGCCTGCCAAAAAGAAAGCTTACGTAACAGTAGCAGAAGGCGAAACAATTGATTTGTACGGAACCGTATAAGGATTCATTCCGGTAAAAATATTTATGAATGGCATCAGCTGCCGCAAAAGTTGAAATAAAAAAGAATACAATGGCACTTAGAAAATACAAACCAACCACAGCAGGTACTAGATGGAGAATTGGTAATGCGTATGCAGAAATTACTACCAATGTTCCTGAAAAAACTTTGGTTGAAAAACAAAGCAATACTGCAGGACGTAATGCCCAGGGCAGAAGGTCAATGCGTTACATGGGTGGTGGTAACAAAACAATGTACCGTATCATTGACTTTAAAAGGGATAAGAAAAATATTCCAGCTACTGTAAAGTCAATTGAGTACGATCCAAACCGTACTGCATTCATCGCATTGTTGAATTATGCTGACGGTGAAAAGCGTTACATCATTGCACCAAATGGTCTTCAGGTTGGAGCTATCGTATCAAGCGGAGATGATGTAGCACCAGAATTAGGAAATGCATTGCAATTGAAATTTATGCCTTTGGGTACTATGATTCACAATGTGGAAATGCAGCCTGGCCAGGGTGGTAAATTGGTTCGTAGCGCAGGTGCAAGTGCACAGCTGGCGAACAAAGAAGAAAAGTATGGTGTGTTGAAAATGCCAAGCGGTGAGTTAAGAAAAGTATTAATTAACTGTTATGCTACTGTAGGTGTGGTTAGCAACAGCGATCATAATTTGGAAAGTGCCGGTAAAGCTGGTAGAAACAGGTGGAAAGGTGTAAGGCCAAGAACAAGAGCTGTAGCCATGAACCCGGTAGATCATCCGATGGGTGGTGGTGAAGGTAGGGCTTCAGGTGGTCATCCACGAAGCCGTACTGGTAAGTATGCTAAAGGACAGGTTACCCGTACAAGAGGTAAAGGTTCAGACAAGATGATATTGACTAGAAGAAACGGTAAGAAATTACCAAATAAATAGAATTAGTTTTTAGTTAAAATGGTCCCGTCTCAGGCGAGACAAATAAACAAAATTAAAAATCGGTGTAAGGAGGTTGCAACACAACAAATCTGAAACATCTGCAAATTAAAAAACATGGCTCGTTCGGTAAAAAAAGGTCCTTATGTAGATGCTAACCTGGAAGTAAAAGTGTTAGCGATCAATGACGGAAAAAATAAAAAAGGTGTTATAAAAACTTGGAGTCGCAGGTCAACTATTACTCCTGATTTTGTTGGCCACACTTTAGCAGTGCACAACGGAAACAAATTTATTCCAGTGTATGTAACAGAATTTATGGTGGGTCATAAATTGGGTGAATTTGCACCAACAAGAAATTTCAGAGGTCACTCAAGTAAAAAAATATCTTAAAGAGCGATAGGTATCAAGTGATAAGTATTAAACTTAGAACTTACAACTTAGAACTTAAAACATAATAGAAAATGGAAGCAGTAGCAAAATTGAACAATTATCCCACGTCGCCGCGTAAAATGCGTTTACTCGTTGACTTGATTCGTGGAATGGAAGTGGAAAAAGCTTTAGGCGTTTTGCAATTCAGCACAAAACATCCGGCTGTTCCTTTGTACAAGCTTTTAAAAAGCGCTATCAATAATTGGGAGCAAAAAAATGAAGGCGCTAAAGTAGAAGATGCCAAACTGGTTGTAAAAACAGTAATGGTTGATGGCGGAAGGGTGATTAAGCGTATGCGTCCTGCACCACAGGGAAGGGGTTATAAAATCCGCAAACGCAGCAACCATGTAACATTAATTGTAGATAGCAAAAGTTAATAATTAAACTAAAAAGAATTAACCAATAATATGGGTCAGAAAACAAATCCGATTGGTATCAGACTGGGAATCATCCGTGGTTGGGACAGTAACTGGTATGCTAACAAAAAAGACTTTGCAGGCAAGTTAATTGAAGATAACAAAATCAGGGTTTACCTGAATGCCCGTATCAACAAAGGAGGCATATCTAAAATCGTTATTGAGCGTACGCTTAATAAACTGATCGTTACTATTCATACTTCTAAGCCAGGTATCATTATCGGTAAAGGTGGTGGAGAGGTTGACAGGATCAAAGAAGAATTGAAAAAATTAACCGGTAAAGAAGATGTTCAGATAAACATTTTGGAAATCCGCCGTCCGGAGTTGGATGCTCAAATAGTAGCAGATACAATTGCCCGTCAGTTGGAAGGACGTATCAACTTTAAACGTGCTGTGAAAATGGCAATCGCTTCTGCATTAAGAATGGGTGCTGAAGGAATTAAGGTAAGATGTGGTGGACGTTTGGGTGGTGCTGAAATTGCACGTAGCGAAGAAATTAAACAGGGAAGAACACCATTGCACACATTGCGTATGGATATTGATTATGCCAACGTGTTTGCACAAACGGTATATGGTAAAATTGGTGTGAAAGTATGGATCTGTAAAGGTGAAGTTTTAGCAAAAAGGGATTTGAATCCAAATATATTAGCCGGTGGTGGTAAAGAAGGTGATTCAAGAGGTGGTTTTGAAAACCGTGGCGGCGAAAGAGGTGACAGAAGAGATGACCGCAGAGGTGGTGGCGGAGATAGAAGAGGCGGTGGAGGTCAGAGTGGTGACCGCAGAGGTGGCGGTGGCCAGGGTGGTGGAGGAAGAAGGAATTAATTGATTTGAAGATTAATCGATTTGAAGATTTGAAGATGATGGAGCATTATAAAATCAGCACATCACCAAATCACCAAATTACCAAATTAAAAAAAAATGTTACAACCGAAAAGAGCAAAACATAGGAAAGCCCAGAAAGGCCGTATCAGGGAAGTGGCTAAAAGAGGCACTACCATTTCATTCGGTTCTTTTGCTTTAAAAGCGTTGGAGCCAATCTGGTTAACTAACAGGCAAATTGAAAGTGCCCGCCAGGCATTAACCCGTCATATGAAGAGGGAAGGTAATGTTTGGATCAGGATTTTTCCTGATAAACCAATCACTAAAAAACCTGCTGAAGTAAGGATGGGTAAGGGTAAAGGTAACCCGGAATACTGGGCAGCAGTAGTAGAGCCAGGCCGCATTTTATTTGAAGCGGATGGTGTATCTGAGCAGGTAGCAAAAGAAGCTTTTGCACTGGCAGCACAAAAACTGCCGATAGCTGTAAAGTTTATGGTTAGAAGAGATTATCAAGCATAAAACAATTAGTCAATTTGAAGATTTGAAAATTTGATGAGGTAAGAAAAGGCTTTAATTATCAAATCACCCAATCACCAAATTATAAAATTATTACAATGTCAAAGAAAGTAGATTTTTTAACGAGCATTAAGAGTTTAGGTGTTGATGAGCTGAAGTCTAAAATAGCTGAAGACGAATTGAGACTTAAAAAAGTATCTTTTGCACACAGCATTTCTCCATTGGAGAATCCAATGAGCATCCGTTCATTGACCAAAGATCTTGCCCGTTTAAAAACAGCATTAAGAAGTAAAGAACTCGGTTTAAATTAAACCATAAATTTTGCAACAATGAGCGAAGAAGTAAAAACAGTTGAAAGAAACCTGCGTAAAACCAAAGCTGGAGTAGTTACCAGTAATAAAGGTGATAAGTCTATTACCGTGAAGGTGGAAAGAAAAGTAAAGCATCCGCTTTATGGTAAGTTCGTAAAAAAATCTACCAAATTCCATGCTCATGACGAAAAGAATGAATGCAGCATTGGTGATACTGTAAAGATCATGGAAACAAGGCCCATCAGCAAAACAAAACGCTGGAGGCTGGTGGAAGTAATTGAAAAAGTAAAGTAATAATTTTTTTATGTCGGATGTATGATCTCTGATTTTCTTCCGAACATATATTCAATAAAATTTATCATGGATTTTTGACTCTGGGTTTTCATAAATCACACATCATAAATCAGAAATAATAAAGAAATGATTCAGCAAGAAAGCAGATTGAACGTAGCAGATAACAGTGGTGCCAAAGAGGTATTGTGTATCCGTGTGTTGGGTAATTCTGGCCAGGACTATGCTAAGATCGGTGATAAAATAGTTGTTACGGTTAAAGATGCAACACCAAACGGCGGTATTAAAAAAGGTACAGTAAGCAAAGCTGTTATTGTAAGAACTGTAAATAAACTACGTCGCAAAGATGGTTCATACATTCGCTTTGATGATAACGCAGTTGTGTTGTTGAACAACTCTGATGAGCCAAGAGGTACCCGTATTTTTGGGCCGGTAGCCAGGGAATTGAGGGATAAAGGATACATGAAAATTATTTCATTGGCTCCTGAAGTATTATAATTCGAAATTTAAAAATGAATTTGCAAATAAGCACATTTGCAAATCTGCAAATTGAATAAAAAAATGAGTACAAGATTTAAACCGAAGTTCAACATTAAGAAAGGTGATACTGTTATCGTTATTTCTGGGGAAGGTAAAACCCAAAAGAATGAAAAGGGAGTACTTGAGTACAAGCCTCGTAAAGTTCTTGAAGTTTTACTGGAGAAAGGTCGTGTTTTGGTAGAAGGTACAAACATCGTTACCAAGCATACCAAACCAACTTCTCAAAATACTAAAGGTGGTATTGTAAAAGTAGAAGCTCCAATCAACATTTCTAATGTGATGCTTTGGGATGCAAAAGCTGGTGCACCAACTAAAATTAAGCGTACCAGGGAAAATGGAAAATTAATCAGAACATCTAAAAAATCAGGGGAGGTTATAAAATAATGAGCACAGCAACTTACACTCCAAGGTTAGCAGATAAGTACACTAAAGAAGTGGTACCTGCCTTAATGAAAAAATTTGGTTACAAAACCGTAATGCAGGCTCCAAAGCTTACCAAGATTTGTTTGAATCGTGGTGTGAATGGCGCTGTAGCAGATAAAAAATTAGTAGATATCGCTGTAGAAGAACTAAGCAATATCACCGGCCAGAAGGCAGTACCAACCATGAGTAAGAAAGATATTTCAAACTTTAAGTTGCGTAAGAACATGCCGATTGGTGCAAGGGTAACATTACGTGGTGTAAAGATGTTTGAATTTTTAGACCGCTTTGTTTCTGTTTCTTTACCACGTGTACGTGATTTCAAAGGCGTAAATGATAAATCATTTGATGGCCGTGGAAACTTTACCCTGGGTATTACAGAGCAGATCATTTTTCCGGAAATTGATATTGATAAAGTAAATAAAATTACTGGTATGGATATCACTTTTGTAACAACAGCCACCACAAATGAAGAAGCTTTTGAACTGTTGAAAGAATTGGGAATGCCTTTTAAAAACGTTAAAAAGTAAATTACAAATACGAGGTACGAATGACGAAGTACGAACAGGTATTTCATTCGCCACTCAACATTCGGAAATCGTAAATTAAAAACTATTATGGCAAAAAAATCAATTGAAGCCAGGCAGAGAAAGCGTGAAAAAATGGTAGCAAAGTTTGCTGATAAAAGAGCAGCACTTAAAGCAGCTGGCGATTATGCAGGGCTGGATCTTTTACCAAAAAACGCATCACCGGTACGTTTAAGAAACCGTTGTCAGCTTACAGGACGTCCGAGAGGATATATGAGGCACTTCGGTTTGTCAAGGAATATGTTCCGTGATATGGCATCTTCTGGTAAAATTCCAGGTGTTACAAAAGCAAGCTGGTAAGCCCTCATCTCCACTAACTTGCGGAGAGCAAAGGATATCGCATTGAAATAATTTATTTAAACAATTAATTGAAATAACAATGGTAACTGATCCGATAGCAGATTTTCTTACAAGAATCCGTAATGCACAAATGGCTAATCACCGCATTGTGGAGATACCTGCATCTAATTTAAAAAAGCGTATCACCGAAATTTTGTACGATAAAGGTTATATTTTAAAGTACAAATTTGAAGATGACAGCAAACAGGGTTTAATTAAAATAGCCTTGAAATATGATGCTTCCACTAAACTGCCGGTTATTCAAAGTTTAGAAAGAATCAGCCGTCCGGGTTTGCGTACTTATGCAAAACCAGATGAATTCAAAAGAGTAAAAAATGGTTTGGGTATTGCAATCGTATCTACATCAAAAGGTGTAATGACTGATAAAGAAGCAAAGGCTCAGAATGTGGGTGGGGAAGTGTTGTGCAATATTTATTAAGAAATATGCTATTTAGCTTATTTGCTAATGTGCTGATGAATACATGATTTGACAATTAAGCCCCAGTCGTGGCTGAACACAAATCGAATTTAAAACAAAATTAAAAACCGGCTATGTCTAGAATAGGAAAGAAACCAGTACAATTCCCTGCAGGTGTTACCATCACTGTTGGAAGCGATAATGTTGTTACAGTAAAGGGGCCAAAGGGCGAATTGAAACAGGCTATTGACAGGGATATTAAATTTGATATCAAAGATGGGGAAGTAGAATTGTTACGTCCAACAGACCAGATACGTCACAAGGCAATGCATGGTTTATACCGTTCATTGATCAGCAACATGGTAAAAGGTGTTACTGAAGGATATGCTAAGAAAATGGAATTGGTGGGTGTGGGTTTTAAAGCAGCCAACCAGGGAAATATTCTTGATCTTGCTTTGGGATACTCTCACAATATCATCTTTGAAATTCCAAAAGAATTAAAAGTTTCTACCTCACAGGAAAAAGGGCAAAACCCAATGATCAGCCTGGAAGGTTCCGATAAGCAGTTGATTGGCCAGGTGTGTGCAAAGATTCGTGGCTTACGTAAGCCCGAACCATATAAAGGTAAAGGTGTTAAATTTGCAGGTGAAGTATTACGCAGAAAAGCTGGTAAGTCTGCTGGTAAATAAACACCAATTCCCTAAAGGGGGAATAAGGAAAGAATAAAATAGTAACAGTTTTTAGTAAATAAACCTAAACACCCCTTTAGGGGATGGGGGAAACATATTATGAATAACAAATCAAGTGCAAGGCAAAAGATAAAATACCGCATCCGTAAAAAGATAAGTGGTGTTTCTGTAAAACCAAGGTTAAGCATTTTCAGGAGCAATACAGATATTTATGCTCAGCTGATTAATGATGACAATGGGACTACTATTGCCTCAGCCTCATCAAAAGATAAAGACATCTTGGCTCAAAAAGTTAACAAGACTGAAAAGGGTAAATTAGTCGGCAGCGCTATTGCAAAAAAAGCTACTGAACTGGGTGTAAGTACAGTTGTTTTTGATCGTGGTGGATACATCTATCATGGCCGTGTAAAAGCAGTTGCAGAAGGTGCAAGAGAAGGCGGGTTACAATTTTAATTTTAAATTTCTAATAAGAACTATACATGTTAAAGTCAAATGATATCAGGGTAAAAGCAGGTGAACTGGAGTTGAAAGAAAAAGTAGTTTCTATCAACCGTGTGGTTAAAACCACCAAAGGTGGCCGTGCATTTAGTTTCTCTGCATTGGTAGTTGTTGGTAATGGTGCAGGTATTGTAGGCCATGGATTGGGTAAAGCAAAAGAAGTGCAGGAAGCCATTACAAAAGGTATAGAAGATGCAAAAAAGAATTTGATAAAAGTTCCAATTATGCATGGTACTATTCCTCATGACCAATTATCTAAAGAAGGAGCTGCCAAAGTTTTTATTAAGCCTGCTGCACATGGTACTGGTGTAATTGCCGGAGGAAGTATGAGGGCTGTATTGGAAGCTGCCGGTGTTACCGATGTGTTGGCAAAAAGTTTGGGTTCCGCTAATCCTCACAATGTGGTAAAAGCTACAGTAAAAGCATTGGCTACTTTACGGGAGCCAATTGCAGTTGCTAAAACAAGACAGATTTCTTTAAAGAAAGTATTCAACGGATAAAAAGTTATAGGTAATAAGTTATAAGTAATAAGTTAGCAGCTTTACTTACAACTTACAACTTACAACTTACAACTTAACAAAATGAAAAAGATAAAAATAACACAGGTTAAAAGTATAATCGACAGGCCGGAGCGTCAGAAGAGAACAATGGAAGCATTGGGATTGAGAAAGATGAATGCAACTGTTGAAGTGATAGCTACTCCGCAAATTTTGGGCATGGTTACAAAAGTAAACCACCTGATTACCGTGGAAGAACTGGCTTGATCTATTTTGAATTTTTAATTAATTCCCAATTCAAAATTTAGCGTTTAAAATAATTTAATTAACAAGCGAGGGGTGATACCCCGTAAGTACAAAATCATAACAACATGAATTTACATTCTCTAAGACCAGCCAAAGGAGCTACTCACAAAGAAAAGCGTATTGGCCGTGGTGAAGCAAGTGGTAAAGGTGGTACCTCTACAAAAGGTAACAAAGGCGGACAAAGCCGTGCAGGTTACAAAAGTAAAATGGGTTTTGAAGGTGGTCAGATGCCAATTCAGCGCCGTATTCCAAAGCGTGGTTTTAAAAATATCAACCGCATCGATTACAAAGTGATCAATCTTGGACAGGTGGATATGTATGCCGAAAAATACGGTATCACAGAATTTAGTCCTGAAAATTTATACATCAATAGTTTAATCAGCCAAACAGACCGTATTAAAGTTTTAGGCAATGGCGAAATTAAAGGTGCATTTACTTTTAAAGTAAATGCGGTAAGCGCAAAAGCAAAAATTGCAATTGAAGCTGCCGGAGGAACAGTAGAGATAGTTAAATAATTTCACGATATTTACAGACGCATTCTTGCTTGCCCTATTTTTGGCTGGTACGATAAGCGTCTTTTTTAGTTTATCAAGAAACAATTAAAAGTTTTATTCTGTGAAGAAATTCATTCAAACGCTGAAAAATATCTGGAGCATTGAAGAGCTGCGGAAAAAAATACTGTTCACTTTATTACTGGTTTTCATTTACCGGCTTGGTTCTTTTATAGTGCTGCCCGGTATCGATCCAAATAAATTGGCCAACCTTGAGAATAGCACCAAAGGTGGTATGCTTGGTTTGCTTGATGCTTTTGTAGGTGGTGCTTTTCACAAGGCATCTATTTTTGCTTTGGGTATCATGCCTTATATCTCTGCTTCCATTTTTATGCAGTTGATGACCATCCTGGTTCCTCAAATGCAAAAGGTTCAGAAGGAAGGTGAAAGCGGAAGAAAGAAAATTAACCAGTGGACCCGTTACCTAACTGTTATCGTTACTGCTTTTCAGGCAGCTGCTTATATCGGTTACTTACAAAGCCAGAGTAATGCAGGTGCATTGATTCCTTCTTACGGCGCATTTTTTGTTCCCTCTACCGTTATCATACTTACAGTAGGTACATTGTTTGTAATGTGGTTGGGTGAAAAAATTACTGATAAAGGATTGGGCAATGGTACTTCCATCATTATCATGATGGGTATCCTGGCAAGGCTTCCCGAAGCCTTCATGCAGGAATGGACTTCAAGAGCTGCAAGAGGTGGCGGAGGTTTATTGATCTTCCTGATTGAGATTGCTTTTTTAGTAGCCATCATCATGGGTTTGGTAATGTTGATACAAGGTACCAGAAGGGTGCCTGTAAATTATGCAAAACAAATTGTGGGCAACAGGCAGTTTGGTGGCGCCAGGAATTTTTTACCATTAAAAGTAAATGCTTCTGGTGTAATGCCAATCATTTTTGCACAAGCCATTTTATTTTTACCAACTATATTTTCTGGTTTCACCGGTGGTGGATGGGCTAAATATTTTACTGATCACACCAATGTAGTTTACATGATTGTGTATTCAGTTTGTGTAATTGCTTTTACTTTTCTTTACACTGCGTTAATATTTAATCCAAAGCAAATGGCTGAAGATTTAAAACGCAACAATGGATTTATTCCGGGTGTTAAACCAGGTCAGCCAACAGCAGACTACATCGGAACCATTATGGATAGGATTACTTTACCAGGTGCTGTATTGTTAGCATTTGTAGGTATTCTGCCAGGTATCTTTCAATTGATATTTAAAACACAGCAGAGTTTTTCTACTTTCTATGGTGGCACTTCTTTGCTGATTATGGTAGGTGTAATTTTAGACACACTGCAGCAAATAGAAACACAATTATTAATGCGTCAGTACGATGGATTAATGAGCAGTGGCAGGGTACAGGGAAGGCAGACTGCAGCAAGCGGAATGTAGCCCCCATCCCCTATAGGGGAGTAAGGCAAGAACATTATATTTTTCAAACCCTGACGTATATTCGTCAGGGTTTGTTTTGATCAGGATAATTTAAAAAATAAAATTCTCCGCTGGTTAGCGGAATAGGGGTAATATGATTCATTATAAAACAAAAGAAGAAATTGAATTGATGAGGATAAGCAGTTTACTGGTGAGTAAGACGCTGGCAACACTTGCCAAAGAAATCAAGCCGGGTATTTCTACTGCTCAGTTAGATGCAATAGCCGAACAATTTATCAGGGATAATGGCGCTGCACCTTCTTTTAAAGGATATGGTGATCCGGCTTTTCCTTTCGCCTGCTGTATCTCTGTTAATGATGCAGTGGTGCATGGTTTTCCAACAAAAAATGAATTGAAGGAAGGCGATATTGTTTCGGTGGATGTGGGTGTTTTTAAAAATGGTTTTCATGGCGACAGTGCTTATACTTTTGCCATTGGTGAAATAGCAGTTGAAGTAAAAAAATTAATGACGGATACAAAAGCCTCTTTATACAAAGGCATTGAAAAAGCAGTGCATGGCAACCGGGTGGGTGATATTGCTTATGCGGTTCAATTTTATACCGAAAAAGAAAGAGGTTATGGCGTGGTAAGAGAATTGGTAGGGCATGGATTGGGACGTCACCTGCATGAAGACCCACAAGTACCCAACTATGGCAAAAGAGGTACCGGTGCTAAATTAAAAGAAGGGATGGTAATTGCTATTGAGCCAATGATCAATCTCGGTACTAAGAATGTGTACCATGATAAAGATGGCTGGACCATCAGAACAGAAGATGGCAAACCTGCAGCACATTATGAACATAATGTGGCTATCCAAAAAGGTAAAGCTGATATCCTTTCTTCATTCATCGAAATAGAAGCGGCAGAAAAAGCAAACAGTAATTTGTGTTCGGATTATTAACGCTGATTACAACACCCTGTATTTAAGCTCCACTCTTTCATCTACCCAAATATGATTGGGGCTGATGTAAGTATCATTGTATTGAATTACCACACCGGATTTTGCAAATACATCCCTTACCAGCTCACTGCAGATATAGCTTCTGTTGCGTTCCCTTTTACTTATTTTAAAAAGGATACGAATCATGATTCGGAATATTTCATAATTATCGTAAGGCCTTGTCAGAGCATCCAGCCCAAAACTTATACCCCTGTTTAATTTTTCTTTTTCAATAGACTCTTTCAAATGTCCAATTACTATTTGTCCTTTGTATGCCCTTTCAGTTCCTTTATAATCTTTCAAATAATTTGATACTGGTATCAGCCTTATCCCTATTTGCGGCTCTGCTTCCAGCATCATTACCCTGCCCAGATCTTCATCTTTGTATACCACTGCCACATGGCTCCACACACTTTTAGTAAGGTTTTGTATTATGCCGGAGAAAGTATAACTGCCACTGCAAAAAACAATATCGCCAGTTTTTAAATGAGTTCTTATTTTTTCATAAGGAATCACCGGTAGCTGGATGATCTGTTGTTTGGAAAATGCCTGTGCCATTTTTAGGTTTAAGGGTTTAGTGTTTAGTTTCGATTTGTAAAGAATGAAAATTTTATTGCAATACAATTAATACTTTTGACTGCATCTAAGATAAGATATTGATGAATAAAAAACGACTGGTAATAATTGGAGGAGGAGCTGCTGGCTTTTTTTGTGCTGTCAATGCCGCCAGGATGAATCCGTTGCTGGAGGTAATGATCATAGAAAAATCTTCAAAGCTGTTAAGTAAAGTAAGAGTGAGTGGTGGCGGCCGCTGCAATGTCACCCACAGTTGTTACAGCATGGCAGAGATGATAAAAAAATATCCAAGAGGAGCCGGCTTTTTAAAAAAAGCATTTCATCATTTTTTTACAACAGATACCATTCAGTGGTTTAAAGAAAGAGGGGTTGAATTAAAAACAGAAGCAGATGGCAGGATGTTTCCGGTAAGCAATACTTCACAAACCATTGTTGATTGTTTGATGAAAGAAGCCAATAAATATGGCGTGGAAATTTTGATGAACAGGGAAGCAGGTGAATTGTCAATAGTCAATGGTCAATGGGCAATAGATTTTAAAGATGACAAAAGTATTGCTGCTGATTATGTTTGCATTGCCAGCGGAGGTTATCCCAAAGCAATACAATTTGATTGGTTGAAAAAACTTGGTCACACTATTGAAGCGCCGGTTCCGTCTTTATTTACTTTTAATATGCCGGGTAACAGCATTACAGAACTGATGGGTGTGGTGGCGGACAATGCAACAGTAAAAATAAACGGCACAAAATTATCATCACAAGCACCGCTGCTGATTACACATTGGGGTATGAGTGGCCCTGCTGTTTTAAAACTCTCTGCATTTGCTGCAAAAGAATTAGCAGCTGTTAACTGGCATTTTACCATCAGTGTAAACTGGGCAGGTGAATACAATGAAAATACTGCAAGAGAAAAATTGCAAAGCACACGGTTTGAAACGGCTGCAAAAAAAATCATCAACACCAATCCATTTACTTTACCACAGCGTTTGTGGCAATACCTCCTGAAACAAAGTGATATTAATGAAGATATTCGCTGGGCTGATTTACCTGCAAAAGAACAAAACAAACTCATCAAAAATTTGTGTGTGCAGGAATTTACGGTAAAAGGAAAAACAACTTTTAAAGAAGAGTTTGTAACAGCAGGTGGAATTAATTTGGACGAAATAGATCACAACACGATGCAAAGTAAAATTGTACCTAATTTATTTTTTGCAGGAGAAGTTATTAATGTGGACGGAATTACCGGCGGTTTCAATTTTCAAAATGCCTGGACGACGGGGTGGGTGGCAGCGAAGGCGATAAGTAATAAGTGGTAAATGATAAGTTTGAATTCGAGAGTGTAAAGTAGATTGAATTAGGAATTGCTTACTTACAACTCAACATTATTTTTCTCCATCCAATTTTTTTCTTTGGGATCTCCTGTGGCAATGATAGCGGCTGTGATGAACAGCATGAAAACCTGTATGATCAATGCGTAATGAGAGTTGGCATCATAAGTCCTCAGCCATTCGTTTTTTACTTTTAAAAATACCAGCAGCGAAAAAATCATTGTGATAAAACAAATAAGACTTCCCACAACTAAAAATAATCTTGCCAGTAGACGGGACAGTTTTTTTTTAGCCGCTGCAATTTTGGTGTGCATATAATAATACCCCGAAAAGAAAATCAGGTACGGCACCATGATAATGAAAACATGAAACACATTGTCTGCTCCGGGGATATTGAACATTGCAATGGAAAATAATTTTAGCAGGTAAAATAAAATTACAATGATGGCAATGCTGCCCAGCAGCCCGCCAAACAGCAGCGCCATCAGGCCAAAATATTTATTTAGATTATTCTGCATTTTTCAATTTGGTATTCAATGGCAAAGTAACAACATCGGTATCATTATATTGTTGCAGAAAGGATAAAAGTTTGACTGGCTGTAATTGAGTGTGAGCAATGCTTTTGCGGGGGCTTGTACAATAACAGACAAATGAAGATGTGGAAGAACAACTGTTTATTAAAGATCATAAGCACCGTTCTTCTCCTGCAGGAGAACGATAAGAGGATGAGGTGAAATAAATGCTGCCGGCAGTTCCTGATTTTCTATAAATAAAAAAAATCCCACTGCATTTTACTGCAGTGGGATGATATCAAAACAGGTTGAATAATAATTATTCTGCTTTTGGTTCTTCAGAGGCTGCAGCAGCTTCTGGAGCCGCAGGTGCTTCTTCAGCAACAGCAGGCGTAGCAGCAGCAACCGTTGCTGCGCCATCCAGTTTAGCTTTAATGTCAGCAAGAGCGCTCAGGTCGCCAAGGGTAGATTTCTCTACTTTGCTTTGCAGATTTTTCACTGCTTTCTTGGTTACTTCTGCATCTGCTCTTTTCTCTTTCATTACCACTTGCTTCTCTTCTTCTATCGCCTGCTCCCAAAGCCTTGTGTGGCTCAGTACAATGCGTTTGTCGTTGCGGTCAAATTCAATTACCATGAATTGTGCAATTTCATCAGCACCAACTGTTTTGCCATCTTCTTTTGCAAGGTGACGGGTTGGAGCAAAACCCTCCAATCCGTAAGGTAATTGTACCACAGCACCTTTATCATCTTTTTTAATAACAGTGCCTTCGTGCAAGCTTCCTATAGGGAAAGTGCTTTCCAGTGAGTTCCATGGATCTTCTTCAATTTGCTTGTGTCCCAACTGCAGTTTGCGGCCGTCTTTATCAATGTTCATAATAACAACATCGATGCTGGCACCCACTTTCGTGTATTCGTTAGGGTTGTTGAAGCGTTTCAGCCAGCTCAGGTCGCTGATGTGGATCATACCACCAATGCCGGTAGACAGTTCAATGAACACACCGTAAGGAGTGATATTTTTCACCGTACCGGTATGCTTGCTTCCTTCAGGAAATTTGGCTTCAATATCGCTCCATGGATCGTTGGCCATTTGCTTGATAGACAAACTCATTTTACGGGTGTCTTTATCAAGGGTTACCACTTTCGCTTCGTACTCGTCGTTCAGTTTAAAGAATTCTTTAGCATTCACCGGTGTGTTGGCCCAGGTAATTTCACTTACGTGTACCAAACCTTCCACACCCGGCATAATTTCTAAGAAAGCACCGTAGTCTTCAATGTTAACCACTTTACCTTTTACAATTTCGCCTTCTTTAATGTTTTCTGCCAAAGTATCCCATGGATGAGGAGTCAATTGTTTCAAGCCAAGGCTGATACGTTTTTTATCATCATCAAAATCAAGTACCACCACATTCAGTTTCTGATCCATCTTCAATATTTCACTCGGATGGTTGATACGTCCCCATGAAATATCAGTGATGTACAGCAGGCCGTCTAAGCCGCCAAGGTCAAGAAACGCACCGAAGTCAGTGATATTTTTGATAGTACCTTCCAGTACCTGCCCTTTTTCCAGTTTACCAATAATCTCAGCCCTTTGAGCTTCGATATCGCTTTCAATAAGTGCTTTGTGAGATACAACTGCATTCTTAATGGTCTCGTTAATCTTAACCACTTTAAACTCCATTGTTTTACCAACAAACTGATCGTAATCAGTAACTGGTTTCACATCTATCTGGCTTCCCGGTAAGAAAGTTTCCATACCATACACATCCACAATAAGGCCACCTTTTGTTTTGCTGGTAACAATACCGGTAACAATTTCACCAGTTTTGTGCAGCTCCACAATCCTTTCCCAGGCACGGCTGGTACGGGCCTGCTTACGGCTCAGGTGTAAGTTGCCTTCCCTGTCTTCTTTTTCCACTACCATTACTTCAATGATGTCGCCCACTTTCAATCCGCCAACGATGTCCCTGAATTCATTCAGCGAAATCAAACCATCGCTTTTAAATCCGATGTTAACCACCGCATCAGTTTTGGTGATGGCTTCAATAGTAGCCTGGATCATTTCACCATCGTTGATTTGTTTAAAAGTGTCATCATACACTTTGTCGTACTTCTCTTTTTCAGTTTGGTTGTAGCTCGACACATTGCGTTTGTCAACACTCCAGTCAAAATCATCATGAGCAGTTACGATTCTTTCTTCCACCGGTGCTTTTGCCACTACCGGTTCGGCAGCTGCTGCAGCAATCGGTTCAGCCACTGTTTCCACAGCAGCTTCAGTAGCAGCTTCGGCAGCAGCTTCCACAGGCACGTTTGTTACCGCAGCAGATTCTGCTTCTGTAGAAGCAGCACCTTCCTGTGCATCTGCGTTTAATTGTTTAATAATATTAAATGACATAAAATTACCCGGGGTTTTTAAACCGGGC
>JANLQY010000167.1:0-8999 GCA_031368105.1 Chitinophagaceae bacterium | reverse complement strand
CAACTATCAACTATCAACTATCAACTATCAACTATCAACTATCAACTATCAACTATCAACTATCAACTATCTACTATCAACTATCAACTATCAACATTACCTTTGCCTTCTTCATTAAACCATCTGTATGAAACATTTTTTTTGGCTGCTTATTTTTTCTTTTCATTTCAGTAATGCCCAAAAAATAAAAAAGGCAGATAAAGTTATCCTTTCAAATTTACAGACACATATCAACTACCTGGCAGATGATAAATTAGAAGGCAGGAGAACTGGCAGCAATGGTGAAAAATTGGCGTACGAATATATTATTGATGAGTTTAAAAAAGCAGGCCTTTCTGCTAAAGGAAACAACGGAACTTATCTGCAGGAGTTTGAAGTAAATGACGGCAGATTTATAAACCCTTCCTCTCACCTGATTATTAATGGCAGCGATTTTGAATTGAATAAAGAATTTTTCTCTTTGCCATTTTGCCCAAATAAATCGCTGGAAGCGATGGCCGCACTGGCATTGCAGGAAAATGGCGAACCCTGGTTTTATGATATCAAAGAACTGTTGGAAGAAAATAAAAACAATCCGCATTTTGATTTAACTGATGCCGTAAAAACAAAAGCCCTTGAAGTAATGAAGAAAGGCGCCACTGCATTATTTATTTTTAATTCCTCTTCTATAAGTGACGAATTAAAATTTGAGGCAAAATCAAAAATGGAAGCAACGGGAATTCCTGTTGTGTACATTACCAAAACTGCCAAAGAAAAATACCTGAAAGATGAAACAGCTACACTGGATATTAAATTAAAAATATTGGTGGAAGAAAGAAAAAGATACGGCCACAATGTGATTGGGTTTATTGATAACAATGTAGCCAACACAATTATTATAGGTGCACATTACGATCACCTCGGCTATGGTGAGGATCACAATTCTTTATTCACCGGCGCCACCCCCGAAATACACAATGGGGCAGATGACAATGCCAGCGGAACAGCCGCTATGATTGAGTTGAGCAAACAATTGAAAGCTTCCAAATTTAAAAACAATAATTACCTCTTCATTTCTTTTTCAGGAGAGGAGCTTGGTTTATTTGGTTCTAAATATTTTACCGAACATCCTGCTGTAGATCTCTCCACTGTTAACTACATGATAAACTTAGATATGGTGGGCAGACTGAACGACAGTACACATGGCATATCCATTGGCGGCTACGGCACATCACCTGCATGGGGTGAAGAATTGCAGGCCACTAACAAATATTTTACCATCAAATTTGACAGCAGCGGCACCGGCCCAAGCGATCATACTTCTTTCTACAGAAAAAATATACCGGTGTTATTTTTCTTCACTGGCCTGCACAGTGACTATCATAAACCAAGTGACGATGCAGATAAAATAAATTATACCGGAGAGCTGCAGGTGCTGAAATATATTTACCATCTAATAGAAGAGAATGATAAAAAAGGGAAACTTGCTTTTACCAAAACAAGGGAAGTGGTCATGAGCGGAAAGAGCAGTTTTAAAGTTACGCTGGGTATTATGCCCGACTATACTTTTAGCGGCAGTGGTTTAAGGGCCGATGGTATCAGCGAAGGAAAAATTGCACAGCGGGTGGGTATGAAAGCTGGTGATGTATTGATACAGCTGGGTGATTATAAATTTACAGATGTACAAACTTACATGGAGGCATTGAGTAAATTTAAAAAAGGGGATGCGACAAAAGTAAAAGTAAAGAGGGGAAATGAAGAGTTGGTTTTTGATATTGTTTTTTAGCCGCCATCCCCAAGAAATAATTTGAGTATTGATGATCAGGATTCTTTCATAACAGCAGCAATAAAAATTTAATTTTAATAATTCCTTTAGAGATAGGACATGAAACTTAGAATTGATAACGAAACACTGGCACAGGAATTTTTTGAACATTCCATACTGCTGGGTATTGTAGCGCCGGTAAAAGATTACCAGCTGAGCTGGCAATTGAACCAGCTGCTGGGTTTTGATTTCCGGCTGAACAATGATTTTGAAATTCAGCTAAAGAGAAAAACCCGGACTTATTTTTTTTCTATTTATGAATATAAAATACCCTCCGTATCACTTACCCATTATTTATACAACAACCAGTTTGACGGTGAATATTTATTGCCTGAATTTAAGCACCTCGATTTTTTGTGGTTGATAAAAGGGGAGGGGGAGCCGGTATCATCAGAGGAACAAAAAAATTTAATACAGTCAATTAAAATGCTGCCCGGGGTACAACTGGTAATTGAAATGACGAATGAAAAAATAAAAAACAAACAGCACCTGATATTTTAATGCAGATTTACGAATAAGGAATGTTGAATTGTGGGACTTCGATAATAACAGCTTTTTTAAAACTATAAAATTTTACACCTATGTGGGAAGAAAAAAATAATACACTCTATAAAAAATTTGATTTCAAAAATTTTTCTGAGGCATTTTCCTTTATGACCAGAGTGGCGCTGGCAGCAGAAAAAGCAGACCACCATCCGCTGTGGACCAACGTGTACAATAAAGTGGAAATTTGGTTAAGCACCCACGATGCCGGAGATATTGTTACGGAAAAAGATAAGGCATTGGCAAAAGCAATTGATAAAATAGTTGCTGCTAAATAAGAAAAAAAATCTTTTTAGTTTTCCATGCTGATAACATTTTCCCGGCTGGATATTAACCTGCCGATAGGTGTAATAAATTTACCCAAACCGTTTTGCTGTAAAATATTTTTCACTTCTTCCACCGCATCCGGAGATACTGCCACCAACAATCCACCACTTGTTTGCGGATCAGCCAATATTGCTTTTTGATAATCGGTGATGCTGCCGATTTTATGGCCATAACTATCCCAGTTTCTGTGAGTGCCGCCAGGAATTGATTTTTGATCTATGTAGTTTTTTAAATCATCAATAATAGTAGGTACTTTTTCAAAATCAATCACCGCACTCAATCCACTTCCTTCAGCCATTTCAACCAAATGTCCCAGCAATGCAAAGCCGGTAACATCCGTCATCGCATTTACTCCTTTTACATTTCCCAATAATTCTCCCACTTTATTCAGCTGCATCATTTGCTTTGCAGCTACACCTGTATGTTCGGTTTTTAAAATACCTTTTTTTTCTGCAGTGGTTAAAATACCAACGCCCAATGGTTTGGTTAAAAACAATACATCTCCTTCCTGTGCAGTATTGTTCTGTTTGATATTTCCAATAGCAACAAAACCATTTACTGCCAAACCAAAAATTGGCTCCGGTGAATCGATGCTGTGTCCGCCTGCTAAAGGGATACCGGCTTCCAGGCAAATACTCCTGCTGCCTTCAATTACTTTTTGAGCCACGGATGGCGGCAGTACATTAACAGGCCATCCTAAAATAGCAATAGCTAACACAGGCTTCCCGCCCATTGCATACACATCACTGATGGCATTGGCACTTGCAATACGGCCAAACTCATAAGGATCATCTACAATCGGCATAAAAAAATCGGTGGTGGAAATTAATGCAGTCCCATTTCCAATATCATACACTGCTGCATCATCTTTGCTATGATTGCCCACAATAAGTTTATCATTATCGGGCATGGCAAAATTGCTTGATAAAATTTCATCCAAAATTTTTGGGGAGATCTTACAACCGCAACCGGCACCATGAGAATATTGGGTAAGCAATATCTTATCGGTATTCAAATTTTCCATTTGCTTTTATTCTTTTTTTCTTCTTCGCAAAATAATAGCCGCATTTGTTTTTAAGTCGGCGCTAAAACGCATTTCATATCTTTTTTCACCATCCATTATCACCATCAATCCGGTATTGGGCGGTATATCACCAAGGCTTTCTGCATACATCACCAGCGATACAGAATCACCAGCTATGTCATGGGTATAAATTATTTTAGTATTGGCTTTTTCAGTAAGCAGCACTTTAGAAAAAATAATATTTCCATTCATTACCACAGTTACTATGTCGCCATCCACTTCACCATTGTCATACAATGTCAGCGTTAAACTATCCGATTCAAAATATACCGACTGGTCTGATTTAGTGATCCGCTTATCAAGCTCTGCGGCTCCCTTTGCAATAGATGGAGCAACAATAGCAACTGGTGGAGGTGGTGGTGCAGGAGCCGGCTTCGTCACTACTTCTGCCGGTTTCTTTTCTACAACAGGGGGTGGGGCTTTAACAACTACTGGTGCTGGCTTTGGCGCAACAACTGGTGGAGTTTTTTTCTCCGGTTTTGGTGGAGCTGCTTTAGCAACTACGGCTTCTGGTTTGGCAATTACTACCGGCGGTGGAGGCGGTGGCTTAATGGTAGATTTCGTCACCATATCCATCTGCATTTTCTTTTGCTTTGTTGGTGGCACTATTGCTGCAACAGGCTGCTGTGGCTTCTTTACAACTGGCATTAATACAATGCTGGTAGATTTTTCTATTGCCGGTATTATTAAATCCGGTTCAGGCTCTGGTGCTGGCGGAGGTGGTGGTGGCGGAATGACTACTTTTTTTTCTACCTGTGGAGGTACCACTGCAACTGCCGGTGTGGTAATTTTTTGTGGTTGGGTAAAAGATAATTTCTCTGCCATCTTTAATGTATCCAGTCTTTTAAACAAAGCAGAAGTTTTAAAATCAACCTTTCGTTTTAATACTGCTGTTCCTTTTGCAGGAATATAAATACGGGTACGGTTAGTGCTCCAGGTTCCTTCTAAAATCATTTCTTTATCGGTAACTTCAAGCGTAAGTATCATTGTTTTTTTTACCCTTCTTGATGGATTGATAGTAAAATCATGTTCTACAAAACCTTCGTCTTCAATAACAAGTTCTTTACCTTTCCATTTTATATTTATACCCTGCATACCAGCTTCATCCTTTCCATTTACATGAAAAATAATTCGGGAGTAACCAGACAGTTTCCCTTTTTCTTCGCTTACCGCAATTTCATAAGGCAGGTGTACCAGTTGGCCTGCAGTATCTGTTAATTCTAATTCACCATTCCATACTCCTGTAATATCCTGTTGCTGCGCCATCAATGTGGCAGGCAAAAAGAAACACAACATAAATACTATCCTGATAAGATATTTTTTCATTCAGATTTCCTGTTTTTTAATTTGATAAATTGGCGGCATTTTTTTCTTTCTCCCCTGGCACTGCCTAGTTAATCATTTCATTTTCCAGCATTGCGGTAATGACTTTCACATCGATCTCGTTGCAGGGAATTTTAATCAACAGGTCTTTTATATTCTCCCTGTTGTAAAGTCCTTTTCCATACCACTTGTCGTAGTATTTCAGTAAGATGTTAAAACATTCCCGGTGGTTGTTTTCTATTAAAAAATTTATCGCCGTTTTAGTATCCAGTCCGCCCAATCTTTTTTGTATCCTGATAATGGCGTTTACCAATTTTTCTTTTTCAAACTTACCATATTCTTCAGTAAGATAATTCAGCCGTTCTTCAAAAGGGACATCCGTAAAATAAACCGGGCTGTTACGCATGGTCTCCCAAAAAGACATAGGGATTTGCAGGTTGCCGATACGCTGGCTTTCGTCTTCAATCCAGGCACCCTCCAAACCTGCTAACTGATGCAATTTTTCTGCCAGTAAATTCTCAAACATTTCCTGTGAGGGCTGTGGCTTTTCGCCCAATGCACCAAACGCAGAACCCTTATGATTGGCCAATGCTTCCAGGTCAATAACAGGCTGTCCGTTTTTTTGCAACTCCTGCAGCACCAATGTTTTTGCTGAACCGGTGTAGCCGCCTAAAATTTTTACTTTATATTCTTTTTCAAACTGGTCTCTCACCCATTTTCTGTAAGCTTTATATCCGCCTGCCAAAGTATATACTTTAAATCCGTACAGGTCGAGCAGCCACGCTACACCTGCACTACGCATGCCGCCCCGCCAGCAGTGAACAAGAATGTTTTTCGTTTCCTGTTGCCCGTTTTTTGAAAGGTTCTTAGCATTTAAACCTACTAACGAAGAACGGGAAACGATGCCCTCGGTTTCTTCCACCATTTTTTTCATCTTTACCCCAAAATAATCCAACCCAATTTTGATGGCTTCCTGCCTGCTTTGTTGTTTATAAGAAGTGCCTACTATTTTTCTTTCTTCATCGGTAAATAAAGGAAGGCTGACAGCACCGGGAATATGGGCATGATTGAACTCGCCGGGGCTGCGTACATCCAGTACCAGGTGGCTTTGTGCCAACTGTAAAAATTCTTCTATGGTAATTTTTTGTGCCGCCATTTTATTGCTTCCCCTGCTCTGTTAATTGCTTTAAAAAAAATCTTCCCAATTATCTTTACTCCTGTTTGCTGCATTTATAATATGCCGAATTAACAAAGCTAATTACATTTACATTGATGCTGAAAATTATAAAACATTTATTGCCCCTCTTTGTGGTGCAATTTTTTACCTGGCTGGCTTTATTTGCTTTGTGGATTTATGCTACGCCGGTTATTACCAAGTACATATTTAACACCACCGATGCTGAAAGCGGCAATTTTATCAGTGGCACTGCATGGGTCGGAATCTGTTTTGCTTTCTATAGTACGCTTGCTGCTTTTTTAGCTTTTGGCATTCCGCTTTTCATAAAAAAAATCAGTAAAGAAAAACTACATGCGATGGCATTGTTAATTGGCGGTGCAGGCCTGCTGCTGATTTTTTTTATCAAAAATAAATACCTGCTATTTTTTTCTTTTGCTTTTATTGGTATTGCCTGGAGCAGTATTTCTAATATTCCTTACAGCATTATCAGCAGCATTGCCCCGGAAAATAAAATGGTGACTTATTTTGCTGTATTTAATTTTTCTGTTGTTATTCCGCAGGTGACTGCTGCATTTTTATTAGGCTATATTTCTAATCATTTTTTTAAAGGAGAAACAGTTTATATCATGCTGGTTGGCGGAGGATCTATGCTGATGGCTGGGTTGCTGATGTTGCTGATGAAACCGCTTGTTTCAAAAGCTGAATAAAAAAATGCCGCTGACCAAAATCAACGGCAATAATTATAAATTCATTCATTAGCACATTAGCTAATTATCAAATCAACAAATTGCTTTATCCATTCATACTGGTCAAAAACTCAGCATTGTCTTTAGTACCTTTCATATTTTTCAGTAACGTATTCAAAGCTTCTTCCGGATTCATGTCGGCCATGTGCTTACGCAATACCCACATGCGCTGGAAGGTTTCTTTATCTAACAGCAAATCATCCCGGCGTGTAGAAGATGCCACAATATCAATAGCAGGATAAATACGGCGGTTGCTCAGCCTTCTGTCCAGCTGCAGTTCCATGTTACCCGTTCCTTTAAATTCTTCAAAAATTACTTCGTCCATTTTACTGCCGGTATCTACCAGTGCTGTGGCGATGATGGTCAACGATCCGCCAAATTCTATTTTACGGGCAGCACCAAAAAATTGTTTTGGTTTTTGCATTGCATTAGCTTCCACACCACCACTCAACACTTTACCACTTGATGGGGCTACGGTGTTGTGTGCCCTTGCCAGCCTGGTGATACTATCTAATAAAATCACCACATCATGTCCGCATTCAACCAAACGCTTTGCTTTTTGCAATGCTATGGTAGAAACCTTCACATGCTTTTCGGCAGGCTCATCAAAAGTAGAAGCAATTACTTCAGCCTTTACGCTGCGTTCCATATCTGTTACCTCTTCCGGCCTTTCATCTACCAGCACAATCATCAGGTAGCATTCTGGATGATTTTCTGCAATGGCATTGGCCAATTCTTTCAGCAACATGGTCTTACCCGTTTTGGGCTGTGCCACTATCAATCCACGCTGGCCCTTACCAATCGGGGTGAAGAGGTCCATTATCCTGGTGCTGTAATTACTCGATTCTGTTGTAAGATTTAATTTTTCAAAAGGAAACAATGGAGTAAGGTAATCGAACGGAACCCTGTCTCTTACTTCATCCGGGCTTTTGCCATTGATGGTTTCCACTTTCAGTAAAGCAAAATATTTTTCCCCTTCTTTTGGCGGACGAACAGATCCATACACTGTATCACCTGTCTTTAATCCAAACAATTTTATTTGTGAAGGAGAAACATAAATATCATCCGGGGAAGATAAATAATTGTAATCGCTGCTTCTTAAAAAACCGTACCCGTCAGGCATCATTTCCAGTACACCTTCGCCTAAAATGATCCCATCAAATTCGATATTAAAAACCTGATTGTCCCTGCGCTGCTGGTATTGCTTGGCAGGAAACTGGTTAGATTGATTACTGTTTTCAAATGAAGCTACTTCAGGTTGCTGCTGTTGTATTTCCATTTCATCTTCTTCCTGTAATAAAGAAGCAATGGCAGCAGGTATGGTGCTCTGCTCACTTGTTATTGGCTGCAGTTCTTCTTCCTCATCATCCAGATCCACTTTTTTTGCAGGCTTTCTTTTATCATGAACAGGTTCTGCCTTTTTTGCAGGTTTGGGCTCATGCTTTTCAACCGGTGCAGGGCTGATATTTTCTTTAGCAGGTTCTGCTGGTTTAGCTGCCGGTGCAGCTTTTACAGCAGTGCGTTTGCGCTTTGGCTTTTCATCTGCATCCTCTTTAGAGGCAGCGTCAGCTACCGCCTGTTTATCCAAAATTTTGTAAACGAGGTCTTGTTTTTCTAATTTTTTGAAGTTGGGTATAGCAAGCTGTTCAGCAATATCCTGCAACTCAGGAACGAGCATGTCGTTCAGTTGTAAAATGTCGTACATAAAATAATGAAAATGAGTTTTTCAAAAATCGGCTCTTAAAATCTGAAAATTGTAAATGAGAATTTGTTTTGATAGAATGTGACCGTCTGATGCAATGAATGATTGGAGACCTTATCAGCAATATTCCAGCACAATATTACGCTGTTTTTATTAAATGGAAAATTTTTTTGTTAATCAGCAGTAAAAACCGATTTGGCTTCAGTGGCGACGCTCCGTTCATGGTTGGTAATTCTATTAAGCTTTTATTGACAATAATCAAGTAAACACTTAGAAGCTGTTTGAGTTAATTA
>JANLQY010000140.1:0-11285 GCA_031368105.1 Chitinophagaceae bacterium | reverse complement strand
TTCTGTTTTTATCCTTACCATGTTAAGTTATATATTGTATGTAATGAATTTCTATTCACTTAATGACTTAGCTGCTTATCAAAAAAATGAGCAAATACGCATGTTATGGTTCGCAAGTCTGAATTTTATTATTATGGGACCCCCAGTTGTTTGTGCAATGTTTTTAACTTTTAAAATGCTTAAAAACTTTTACATAAAAATGGAAGAAAAAATAAGCCTGACTAAAGAAAATACCAACGCTGAACTGCAGTTGCTCAAGGCGCAGGTGCACCCACACTTTCTTTTCAATACGTTGAACAATATCTATTCATTTGCACTTACTAAATCTACGCAGGCACCAAAACTTGTGATGAATCTTTCCAATACAATACGCTATATGGTTTATGATTGCGATGCGCCACTGGTACACTTAGAAAAAGAAATTAAAATGCTGAATGATTATATTGAGCTGGAAAAAGTGCGGTATGGCAGCAAGCTTAAAACAGAAATATCGATACAGGGTGATTATCAAAACAAACTTATTGCACCATTGTTATTAATTCCTTTTGTAGAGAATTCATTTAAACATGGCGCCAGTAAAATGCTCCGCCACCCCTGGATTAAACTACAAATCATTGCGGAAGAAAATGTACTTTTATTTGAACTGAGCAATAGCAAACCACTGGAAGCTAATCACTACTATGGTAAAAATGGTATTGGATTAAAAAATGTACAAAAAAGACTGGCAATATTATACCCCGCTAAACATGAATTAACCATTAGCTCAACAGCTGATGAGTACGCAGTAAAAATGAGCATTCCATTAACCGAAATAGCAAAAGAACAAGTAGCAAAATTTGTAACCCAACAAACAGTATTATATGAATGATAAAAAAATCCTCTGCCTTGCAGTGGACGATGAGCCGCCAGCATTAGAAGTACTGAAAAGATATATTGCAGCACTACCAAACCTGCAACTGGCAGGCACTTGTGCAGATGCCCTGGAAGCACTTACCATGCTGCAGCAGCACAGCATTGATCTTCTATTTCTTGACATACAAATGCCCCAATTGTTTGGTACTGACTTAGTGCGTACTTTAAAAAATCCACCGAAAGTAATTTTCACTACAGCATTCCGGAAATTTGCAGTGGAAGGCTTTGAACTGGATGCGGTGGATTATTTATTAAAACCTATTTCTTTTGAACGTTTTTTAAAAGCAATAAACAAAGTGATGGATACCAACCTCCATTCTTTAGATGACAATAACGGCAACGGAGATAATAATAACAGACAAGCAGATACTTTTATAACATTAAGAGCAGATAGAAAAAATTTGAAAATTGCATTAGATGATATTTTGTACATTGAAAGTTTAAAAGATTACATTAAAGTAATAACTAAAACCAAAACAATTGTAACCAAGCAATCTATTTCATCTGTAGAAGAGATATTGCCTAAAAATCAATTTGTCCGAATCCATCGCTCATTCATCGTTTCAATAAATAAGATTGAAAGTTTTACACACGAAACTATTGAAATTGGTAAACTGGAATTACCCATCAGCAGGATGTATAAAATGGATGTGGGCAGGGTATTGCATATAGAGTAATATGCCAAATTAATTACCTTAATTGCCCTGCTGCCCACAGCACCGACTGCCTTGTTTTATAATATTTTGTTTTCAGTTCTACTAATTTTTGCAATGCTTCTAACTGTTTATTTTCCCTGCTGTTGAGCAAAAACAAACTGCTCTCCCCTGCTTTAAACCTGGTGTCTTCGCCCCGAAAAAGTGTTTGATAGTTTTGGTATGCCGCCTCATAAATTTTTATTTGCTGCAGCAGCCCTATTAATTCATTGTAATAATTTTTTATTTTATTTTCTATCTCCTGCTGCTTTAATGAAAGCTCCAGGCTGGTTTCCTGTATTTTTAGTTTGGCTAATTTATATCCTCCCCTGCCTTCACTCAACCGTAACGGCAGGCCAATGTCAACACCAAACTTATTGTTGTTTTCATAAAAGCCAGCTTTGCCAAAACCATTGAGCAGGTCATACCCTCTGTTCAGTAGGTTGGTTTTTACATTAACCGTTGGCAGCAAACTTTGAAATTTTAATTTTCTTTCCACCTTTAATATTTGCAGTTTGAAATTGTACAATTGCAGTTTGGGATGTGTAAGTTTTGACGTGTACAACAACTCCTCCAGTACAATTACTGGCAGGGCATCTACAGGTTGCTCACTCCATTTTTTTTCGGGCAATACATCATCTGCTAACTGATAGTAAGTATTGTTTTGCAACCATAAATAATTTGATAAATCAACTGCCGCATTTTTCAATCTTACCCAACTTTCACTTTGCAGGTATTGAAAGGTTTGCAGTTGTGTCAATGCTTCCACCGTATCAATTGCAGGCCGGTCACCTTGCCGGTAGCCAATTTTTACCAGTTCAAATCTTGCTTCATTTATTTTTACAGCATTGCTGATTACATCATATACCTGTTGTTCTTTTACCCAATTCCAATAAGCAGTGTAGGCATCATACAGCAAATCATTGATGGTATTCAGCCGCTCTGCTTGACTTTGGTTTTTAAATATTTTTGCCTGCTCCAAAACTGCCCTGCGTTTATCCATCAGTAGATTTTTAGCCAGCGGCACCGATATGCCGACATAGCTTGTTTGCCCGTTAGTGGATTCGCTGTTCAAAAATTGTCCCCCATTGTTTTCAAAACCTGCCTTTAATTCTATTCCGTACCAGGTGGGGATTTTTAATTCCGGGTTGGTGTAATTGTAATAATTTTTTCCATCAAAAGTTTTTTGATCGTTGTGCAAATAAAAGGATGGGTCAAAGCCGCCCCTGGCAATAGTTATATCAGCCTTTGCTTTTTGGATATTAATATCAGCCTGCCTGATTACCGGGTGATATTTTTTTACGGTATTGATGAAATCCTGCTCTGATAAAAGTTTACTGCTGTCCTGGCAAAAAACTACTTGTACAGCAGTAGATACAGTAAACAGTATGACGATAATTTTTTTCATCCTGATTTTTTCTTTCTGCAATGAGCTGTTCACCTCATTCATTTCATTTGATTAAAGTGAAACGGTTGTCTTCATTGCTTTACTTTTTATTATAATTATTTTCTGTAGCTGCTTTGTAATACTCCGGTGGGAAGCCATTGATATTCCGCCACAATTCGTACCAGATGGGTACATCCTTCAGCAAGGCAAACCCTTGTGCTCCGGTGCCCATCCTCAACTGCGGCGGCCATTTCCTTTCATCTTTATCTTCGGCAACAAGTACACGAAATTTTCCATTATCATTTACTGCACTTTCTATTGCAGCTATTTTACCGCCAAATGTACCATAAGAAGATTGTGGCCAGCCGCTGAAAACAATGGCTGGAAAACCATCAAACATAAACCGCACTTTTTGCCCGATAGATAGTAAGGGTAAATCAACCGGCGTTACAAAAATCTCCACTGCATATTGAATATTATCCGGAACAATTTCTACAATCATTTCGCCGTCTTTTACTATCTCACCAATACCAGCTTTTTTTGCTTTTACAATTTGTCCGCTTTGCGGTGCAGTAATAAAATACAGTTTGCTGCGGATATCATAATTCATATATTGATTTTGCAGTTTGGAAATATCTCCCTGGCCTGTTGCTATCTGCGACAGTGATTGAAATTTATCGCCAGTGGCTTTGGAAATTTTTTCATTATAATCCTGTATGGCGCCATTCAACTCTAATTGCAGAATGCCCAGTTCCTGTTTGGCATTAAGAAATTTAATTTCAGCACTTGTTTTTTTTGCCATTGCATTTTGGTAGCCTGCATTCCTTTGTTCCAACTGTGTCAATGAAACCAAACCACTATCATACATATTTTTTTGCCGGCCAAACTGTTTTGTGGCAATAGATAAATCATTGGTGGCTGCAATCAAATCCATGCTGTCTGCCTGCACTTTCATTCTTTGTTGCCGGATTCTATTTTCTACCTGCGAAATTTTCAAAGCCCTTCCCTGGGTTAAGGCACCTATTTGCATATCGGCGGTACCCACTTTACTTTTATAATTTTTCACCGTCATTTCCTTTGCAATTAACTGTTCCTTGGTACGGCTTAATAAATTGGGATCGAGGTAATCATCTTTTATTTCCGACAACTGAATGATAGTATCACCAGCTTTTACATAATCGCCTTCTTTAACATGCCACTTTGCTACTTTGCCCGGAATGATAGTATTCAATTCCTGCGGACGCTGCTCCTGCCTTAGCGTAGTGATGGTACCACGTGAATAAATATTTTGTGTCCAGGGAATAAATAGAATAATTACCAATGCACCTAAAATTCCCAACGCCCAGTATCGGACTTTACTTTTTTTAGTGATACGATATATCTTACCAAAAGATTGGATGCTGCTGTGATTAATTTGTTCTTCTATTTTTGTATCAATAAAATTCATTGTCAGTTTTTTATTAATTGCTGAATAGCTGCCCATTTACCTGTTGCAGTTATAGTTCCATCTTCCAGGTAAATAACTTTATCGCACCTGGCCGCAAAAGCAGCATCATTACTGCTGATAACAATAGTTTGGCCGCTTGTTTCATTTAATAGATAATCAGTCACAGAAGCCTTGATGGAATCACTCAGTCCGTCAAACGGTTCTTCCATCAGCACCAGCCTTGGATTGTGTACCAATGCCCTCAGCAGTAATATTTTTTTAATCACATTGGCTGATAATTTTTTTCCAAGAGGGTCAAGGTTGGTATTCAAACCATCTTTCAATCCACTCATAAATGTTTTTAAACCCAGCCGCTCTGCCAGTACTAAAATTTCTTTGGGAGAAATATCTTCACAGCCCATATTAATATTTTCCAGCAGGCTGCCCTGAAAAATATCCTGCATACTCAATAAAATACCAGTTTGATTTCGCAATGAATCCAGGTTGTAATTACTCACCGGCAAATTGTCAATTAAAATACTGCCTTCAAATTCATTGTAAGCCCCACTCATCAATCGAAGCAAAGAAGATTTTCCTGAACCAGTGGCACCCATGATGCAAACTTTTTCATTACCTTTTATGGCAAGTGTAATTTGGTTCAATACTTTTTTGCTGCCAGCTTCATAGCTAAAATTTACTGCAGTCATTTCTACGGAAAGCCCTGTGTTAGCCGGTTGCAGCTCAATCGTACCCTCTTGCTCCAATGGCTTATCCGTAAGCTTTCCTAATTTCTCTACAGAAGTGAGTACATCATACACCGTATCAAGATTGCCTATTACTTTTTCAATAGAGTTTATCACCATCAGTATCACAATTTCTGCAGCAATGAACTGGCCAATATTCAATTGCTGGTTTACCAAAAGTAAACTACCTACTATCAACATCGCTGCGGTAATGGCTACTTTAAAACTTACCAGGCTCCAGTATTGAAATAACAATACCCTGAAATGTATAGTACGGTGGGTAAGATACCCGGTAACCAATGTGTCTGTTTTGCTGATGTTCAAAGAAGTGTTCCTCGAAAACTTAAATGACTTCACCACTCTTGCCATCTCTTCCAGCCAGCCGGCCACTGCATATTTATAATCACTTTCCCGAAGGCTCGATTCCATTCCCTTTGCACTGGTAAGCCGGAGTATTAAATAAATAATGAGCAACAGCACTAACCCGAAAAATATGAACACGGGATGATAAAAAGAAAGCATCACTAATCCAAAAAATATCTGGATTGTGGCAGCAGGTATATCTAATAATAATTTGGAAATACCTTTTTGCAAAGCGACCGTATCAAAAAAACGGTTGACTAATTCAGGCAGGTAATAACTATCGACAGCCTGAAGGTTCAGCCTGGGTATGCGTTCTGCAAATTCAAAAGAGTAGCGTACAAAAATTTTCTGCTGTACTTTTTCAATCAACCGCATTTGATTTACCTGCAACATTCCATTTAAAAATACTGCCAGCACTACCAACACAATCATTACAACAAGAGAAGTAGAAATAGCACCGCCCAGCACAAAACTAATAATAGACTGAATGCCGAGGGGAAGCGAAAGTTGTATTAAACCGCTGAGTATGGCATAGAAGTATACCGATGAAATTTCATTCTTCTCCAGCTTAATTACCTGTAGTACACGACGAACAGGATTGGCAAAAATATTTTGCGTAGCGGTAGCTGCCATAATTATTTAATAGTTTAATAAACTTTCAAAGAGAGTTCCAGTAATGCAACACTTTCCGTTGCACTTTTTACAATACTCACAAAGAAACCTTTGCAAACAATGTTGCGAAAATAGGGTGGAAATATCAAAGCAATAGCAATAAATTTTTATTGTATTTTTTTTAAGGATTGTTTTACAGAAGTATGACAAACGGGTTGCTGGAAAAAATATAAAGCGCAAAGAAAAACCTTTGCACTTTATACTGCATATTATTTATTGTGAAGAAATTATCCAAACAAATCGCCTTGCTGATTACCCTCATCTTTTTTCTTTTCCCACTCCATCTCCACAGTTTTACTGTATTCTGTAAGCTTTGCCCCCACTGCTTTCCAGCCCATTACTTCTACCAACTTCATCACTTTAAATTTGGCACTTCTTACCAGTTGCCCACGGCCACTCTGTACAATCAATACCGGTTCTTCTTCGGTAGATACCATTTCAAGGCGGTTGTCCTTTCCTTCCTTGATAAAGAAATATTTACTGTGCAATGTAGTGGTCTCAATCTTAAAGCGTTTGATATTGAACTGAAATTTTTCATTGTCCAGGTAAACAGCCGTGATGATTTTTTGAGGGTTATATTTTTCTATCAGCAATACTTTTTCTACATCAAAACGCTGTGTCAGTTCCTGGTCGGTGATTTCATAATTGCCATCATTGTAAATTACCAGCAACCTGTCTTCTGCATCAAACTTGCCAAGGTACAAACCTTTTTCTTCTGTACTTAACCTGCCAAATTTATCATCAAACCAAAGCTTCTTAGCATCCAGGGTGGATTTACCTGCTTCTTTAAACTTCACCGATTTGATGGGATATTTGGTAACAGTGTTACCAATGCTGCTGCGGCCTTTTATTTCCTGTTCTTCAAAATAAAATTCCAGTTCTTTATTTCTGGCACTGCAGTTGGGGCTTAAAATAATTTTCACCACTTCTGCTTCACCATTAGGGTTAGCCGAAAAATAATGTACCCGGCTCTTTTCTTCTCTTTTGGTTAAGTCATATTCTTTATCTCTTGTAATACCTGTCACATTGAAGCGTTTGGCAAAACTTGCTCCCGTTTTTCCATCTACATAAATCATATTGTAGGTAGTCCGTTCATCGCTCTTTTGAAAAACTGCCACATGGATAATATCTTTTCCAATGAAAGTTTTATCTGCCACCCTTACCACTTTCATGATACCACCCTTGGTAAAAGCAATAATGTCGTCTAGGTCAGAAACTTCTGCAATCAGTTCATCTTTCTTCAGGCTGGTGCCAATAAAACCATCCGCAAAATTCACGTACAACTTAGTGTTGGCAATGGCTACAGACTTTGCCTGGATGATATCAAATTGTTTGATTTCGGTTTTACGCTCTCTGCCTTTACCAAATTTCTTCAAGAGGTTTTCGTAATACGCCACTGCAAATTCTGTGAGGTGTTCCAAATCATATTTCACCTGTTTGATATCATCCTCCAATACTTTTATCTGTTCATTCAGTTCATCAATATCCAGTTTGTAAATACGGCGAACCGGTTTTTCTGTCAACTTTACAATATCTTCTCTTGTGATATCCCTTTTCAATAATTTTTTAAACGGCACAAATGCTTTGTCAATTCCTTCCAGCACTTTCTCCCAGGTTTCGTATTTCTTTTCTAACTCTTTGTAAATTTTTTCTTCAAAGAATATTTTTTCTAAAGAAGTATAATGCCATTTTTCCTGCAACTCACTGAGTTTGATTTCTAATTCCCGTTTTAATAATTCTTTGGTGTTGTCTGTTGCAATTTTTAGCAATTCAGTTACGCCTAAAAACTGTGGTTTATCTTTTACAATCACACAGGCATTGGGAGAAATACTTATTTCACAATCGGTGAAAGCATATAATGCATCAATGGTAATGTCGGGTGAAATGCCAGGAGCAAGCTCAATAATAATTTCTACTTCAGCTGCTGTATGGTCATTTACTTTTTTTATTTTTATTTTACCCTGTTCATTTGCTTTTACAATGCTATCCATCAGTGTGGATGTGGTAACGCCAAATGGTACACTTTTTATTACGAGTGTTTTTTTATCCAGTTCTTCAATAATGGCTCTCACCCTCACTTTGCCGCCACGTCTGCCTTCGTTGTAATTGCTGGCATCCATCGTGCCGCCTGTTTGAAAGTCGGGATAAATTTCAAACTTTTTTCCTTTTAAATATTTGATAGAAGCATCAATCAGTTCACAAAAATTGTGTGGTAAAATTTTTGTTGCCAAACCCACTGCAATACCTTCTGCACCCTGTGCAAGGAGCAAAGGAAATTTCATGGGCAATGTTACTGGTTCATTTTTTCTTCCATCATAACTCAATGACCATTCAGTAGTCTTTGCATTGAAAGCCACTTCCAGCGCAAACTTGCTGAGCCTTGCTTCAATGTATCTTGATGCAGCGGCATCATCGCCCGTTCTTACATCGCCCCAGTTTCCCTGCGTTTCTACCAGTAAATCTTTCTGTCCCAGATTTACCAATGCATCACCAATACTCATATCGCCATGCGGATGATACTGCATTGTCTGCCCTATGATGTTGGCCACTTTATTAAAACGACCATCGTCCATTTCTTTCATGGAATGCAGGATGCGGCGCTGTACCGGCTTTAAGCCATCTTCAATGGCAGGCACAGCACGTTCCAATATTACATAACTGGCATAATCAAGAAACCATGTTTTGTATTGCCCGCCAATACCGGCATCGGTGTGGATGTATTCTTCTTTGTTTGCTTTTGCCATTTATTATTCCTTATTAAATCTCATACAATTCCAATGGCTGCCCATTGGGGTCATAAAAAAAACAAAATTGTTTATCCGTTAATTCATCTACTCTCACTCCCTGCACATCTACACCGTATGCCATTAATTCACTTGCTGCTGCGGCAACATTTTCTACTGCAAATGCAAGGTGCCTTAATCCCCTGGCTTCAGGAAAGGAGGCCCGTTCCCGATGATCGGGGAAAGAAAATAATTCTATTTGGTACAAGTCGCCAATTGCCAAATCCAGTTTGTACGAATTGCGTTCTGCCCTGAATGTTTCTTTAATAATTTTAAAGCCCAGTATTTCTGTATAGAAATGTTTGCTGCGTTCATAATCACCGGAAATGATGGCGATGTGATGGATGCTTTTAATATTCAACATGGTAAATTATTAAATCGTTCGTTTAAAAAAACTTCTACCAACTTTTAATTTTCAACCTTCACCTTTACTTCAAAATCTTTCATATTCCCCACCTTCCCCTGCACATCAAACATATCCATTGCAATCATTGTTTTTAAACGCCACAATAAATACGCATCACCGGTGATATGCTTTGCTTTGCTTAAAAATTGATGAATCAGTTTGGATGCTTTCTGCCAATCGGGTGTTATCATTTTTTTTAATTCAGCATCATAAAAATCATAGTCCTGCTGAATTAATTTCTTTCCACCTTCCAGCAATCTCACGCCTTTGTTTTCATCGCAGAGTTTTGCCCACTCGTCAGGATCCACTTCAAATTCACTGAGTGTTATTTCTCTTGCCAGTTTTTTTGCTTTTAAAAATTCTTTAGCTGGTATTTCATGCAGCCAATTGGGATAAAAAATATTTCCTTTTTCATTAATGAACGGAAGATTATTGAGGTATAAAATATATACACGGCTTTGAAATTCTTTCATGTAGTTAAGTAACCAATAGTAACCACTTACATCATGTTTATTTTGTGCAGCCCAAATCCATATTTTCTCTTCTTCATTCCTTCGCATGGTGCCTACCAGCTCTGCGGCAGTTTTATAATCATCTACTTCATTGCTGTCCACTTTGCCGTCATAGTCGCCACCAGCCAACACTTCTCTCCACCATTGTTTACGGGCTTCTATACCGTTGCCAATATAGATACTGTCCAATGGGCCAACAGCATAATCATCTTTTATTTGTATTACTTCACCGGCAAGGGTTTCGTCTAATTCGATGGCTTGCTGCAGCACTTTTACATCTCCTTCGTTAAAAACTATATGAATCATATTTTAATTTTCGTTTCACTCAAATATTTTCACGCCAAGACAGCAAAGAAAGAAAGGAAGAAGCAAAGTTGTTTAACTTATTTTCTTTGCGTCTTTGCTTTCTTAGCTACTTTGGGTAGAAGAATCTGTTATTAAATAATACACACAAGTAGTAAAAAAATTCCTCGCCCACGGTACTGCACTGATAACTGCTAATTGATATTTTGGTTTCCAGCCAAACTTGTAGGTATAAATTGGGTTGATAAAATAATGTGTTTTGTTGGCTACTTTATAACCTGTATCATGCACAATTTTTTCAAAACGTTCAATTGAAATACCTGTTTCTTTTATCTCTGCAAATGCTGCTACATCCTGTTTAAAAAATTTCAATACCCATTTGTACACCGGCATTGGCAGCAAATGAAAATACGGCAGCTTGCTTAAAAATTTATTTGTCATCACCTGCTGGTGGCCACCGAAAGGCATTTGCCAGGGTGGAAAGCCAAAGAAAATTACCCCTCCGGGATTTAAGAAACTTTTCATCCAGGCAATCAGTTTTTCCTGGTGGTGGATGTGTTCGATAACATCTTTTAAAATGATGATGTCGAACTTTCCGTTTAGTTCTTTTTCAATATCTACTTTGTAAATATCTTTTGATACAAAACTTATTTGCTGCTTCTCCAATTCTTCTTTCATAAATTCCCTTGCCAGCACCAGCCGTGGTTCATCCAGTTCCACTCCCACTGTTACACAACCCTTTTCTGTAAAGGCTTTCAGCACACCTGCTTCTGCACAACCGATTTCCAAAACCCTCATGCCTGCTTTGATGGGCAAATACTTTTCTACAAAAGGCACAATGTAAGTACGGGCATTTTGTGCTTGCATTTCAAAGTATCTTTTTTTATCGGTATGAAATTCGAACATTCTTTTTTAATGGATAATTGGTTAATGGATATTGGATAATTTTTTAGAGGTTGAGTTGTTAATTGTTTTATTGTTAAATGGTTAGATTGCTGTCGGGTTTGTTCAATAGAATTGTTGTGGTACAAGTGAGTGACACAACAATGCTAAATAGCAATACAAAAGTTAAGTTCATAATATTCC